>JAIXRA010000061.1 GCA_027485465.1 Bacteroidota bacterium
ACCGGGCACCGATAATTACCTGAGCATCGGCATTCAAAGCCCCTACCTGAATGCTGCTGCGGCTTCAGGGAGTGGAACGCCCCGGCCTGGAGTTTGCTCTCCAGCTTCGGCTCTGCCCTTTGTGGCTGGTCGAACCGATGTCCCCACCCCCCAGATCTTGTCAAATAATTTGTTTACCGGCTACGGCTATGCCCAAATCAATTCAACGCTTTTGCGATTTGGTTGGATATCGCGTTGCGATTCGGTTTTTATTAATCAATGTTACAATCACGCTCGGGTTTTCCCCTTCCTCGTAACAGCCGGGGATTATACCCCTCCCTTGTTGGGCAAACAGGCTAGGATTTTTAGTGTTCGATTGCGGAATCTTCCGGCCCTTCCTTCTCCTACTTTTTACGGGGTATCGGTGGGTGACCAAAACGACCGTGTTCGCTTGTATTTCCGTCATCGGATTGATACTAGCACCATAGACCCTTTGGACAGCCTCAACAATGCCTTGGATACGCGGGGCTTAACACCTGCGCAGCTCAAGGTGAGGTCCGTTAACCGTCGCTTGAGTTCCTTTAATAGCTATCAAGTATACCGGTCTATTTTGCCGACCGGACCATGGGTCCTGGTGGGGAGTGTTACAGATCCTTTTGCTGATTTCTTTGAAGACAACGACCCCAACCTACGCCTAGACGCGCAGGATTATTACTACAAAATCTGGACCCTTAGTGGATGCGATATTAATTTGCGTTACGACGAAAGTGTTGTTATCAAAACTTTTGGCGGAAACCATACCAATGACAAGGCCAACATGCGCGGTATTCTTGTTTGGGATACCATGGGGATTGCCAATACTCAGTTTCTGACGGATTCGTCCTACATGCAACGTCGCTACCCGGCGTTGGCAACGTGGGATTCCCTCAAAATAGTGGAGGGCCCACGTATCGATAGCACCCTGCCGTTTCTGTTTTGTAACGACAGTTTGCATTACCGCTTAGGAGTTTACGACAACGGTACCGGCATTCCTGGAATGGTTTATTGGAGCCGTTGGATTTTGGCCAAATATATATTGCCTGATTCGATGCGTCTCAAATATGTTTCGGTGGATACAACAGGCATTGGCGATGGGGTTCAAATAGCTTGGTACCCGGATGTGGATACCCTGCGGGATTTTGTTGAGTTTCGGTTTTCTCCAATCGCTCCTGGGCAGCCACCCCTTTTGACGGTTCCCAATCGGGATCCCGTAACCCTGGAATTGGATTCATTCTATCAGGGGAATGTGGGACTTAGCGCATCGGACCCCAATTTTCAAGCGATACTCCTGAGTTCCGTGGATACCTGCCTCAATGTAGGGGGCGGATCGGTTCCTCACCGGGTGGTGAATGTGGAAGCGGTTGCTGAGCCTTGCCTCAATCGTGTCTTATTGGGTTGGAGGGAATACGAAGGCTGGGATGATTTGTTGTACTATTTGGTCTATCGACAGGATCCGGGTCAAGGTTATGTTTTGAGGGATACTGTTTTGGGATCATCGTATTCGGATATCGACCCAACCTTGTCTTTGGGTAATACCTATCGCTACTTGGTGGTGGCCTGCAATGCTCGAGGTTTCCGTTCCCTTTCCAACTTGGATACGGCTTTGTACGATATTCCAGAGCCTGTATTCTCCTATATTGAATCGGCATCGGTCGATTCCATCTCGTTTAATTCCGTATGGGTTCGTTTTAATATCCCAGACAATGCCTCCGTTGGTAAACTGGAACTTCTGCGCAAGGATGGCCCGAACGCTTCGTTCCGTTTGATTGACACCTTGGGTAACCCTAGCTTTTTGACAGGAGCAGTAGGTACGTACCGATCTTATTACTACAACGACACATCCGCTCGAAACCCCGATAAAGTCCAATACACCTACCGAGTGATTGTCTATGATGGGTGTTATTTATTGTCGGATACATCGCAGGATTTTACTTGTTTATTTCTGGTTCCCGGTGACCGGGCTAACTACTTGAATTTGCTGAAATGGAATTCCTTTGATTCGTTGCTATCGTTCAACGGCGAGGTGGATAGCTTTATCGTCTATCGCAATGCCAGTGGCAGTACTACGCCATTTTTTGGCCTACCCCGTAAGGAGCCAGGGGCCCTGCCTCCTTGGAAGCCATTCCATGAATACGGGGATGCGGTGGATAATATTCCAAGCTCGGATGGTTTGTTTGACTATTTCATTGTGGCCGTAGAGAAGGATAATCAGTGGGAGTTCAAAGGCCGTGCCATTTCCAACAAGATTACCATCCGTCAAGAACCCCGCGCATTCTTCCCGACCGCCGTTTTGGGTGGATCAACAGGAGGGAACGGGGAATTTAAGCCTTCCTTTAATTATCGAATTTCCGGGGATAGTTTGTACTATTTCAAAATCATGAGCCGTTGGGGCAAAGTGATCTTGGAAACGCGAAATGTGGATTTGGGTTGGAAGGGATATGTTGGTGAGATTCAAGATGAATCCGCTGAGAAAGCCCTGCAGGATACCTATATCTATGAACTGCGTTTCACCGGTGCGGATGGCAAAACCTACAACTTCAAGGGCAATTTAACCTTGCTCTGGAAGGATTGAGGCGACCTCTTTTAGCTGACGGTACCAGGCGCTCCCGTATTTGCGTTCCAGGGCCACCCGAAGGAATTCATACATGCGTGTGCCCCCGTTGTTACGGGTATCGCAGGCGGGTTGACAGATATCCCAGCGATCGTAGTTAAGAGCTTCTCCTCCGCCTCGTAGTGGGCTAATCCGAATGGGGTAGAGGTGGCAGGAGATGGGTTTGCGAAAAGAGGTTTGTCCATCCTTCCAGGCTTGTTCGATCCCGCATTGCCAGTGACCTTGGTCATCCTTTTTGGCAAAGACGCAGGCTCGGCCCTCCAGGGTTTGGGTAACGGGTTCTCCGTCAGGTGCCCTTTCGTAGAAGCCAAGGCGTTCAATGGTATCCACGGCCTTGGTGGGCAGGTAGGGCTTGATTCGGTCCAGGTCTTGTTGAATCAAGGCGAGTTCGGATTCCTCCAGGGGGGCGCCCAGGTCTCCTTCTTCGCAACAAGCGCCTTTGCAATGCAAGATGGAGCAAGCAAAGGGTTCGCGCAGGATGTCTTCGGATACCAAGACTCCGTCTATTTCGTAAATCATAAGGAAGAGGTTCTATATTCAAAAGGCCTCGTTGACCTCAAAGTAAAGACCGCTTTGACCATCGATGGTACGAGCCCAATCGATCCGCAAAAGGGTCCGGGCCTTGGGGTTGGGGGTCCATCGCAGTCCAGCACCGTAGGACCAGCGGGGTTGATTTCGACTCATGGCCGACCAAGAGGGACCAACCATGCCCCAGCCGTTGTAAAGGTTCCAACCAAAATGGGATCCCCATTGGCCTCGCCATTCATTTTCGACACCCCAAAGACAAAGGTCTCGGTAGGCGCCTCGGAAATGGCCTCGTAACAAATTATCACCGCCAAGGGCCGGCATCTCCCGAAAAGAAACCCCGCTACCGGCCGATTGAATGACCAGTCTCCAGGCCCAAACCGCATCCAACCTGCTTCGGGTGCGTAGCGGTTGGTAGCCACGCAGGTCCAGGTTCCAAAACAAGTAGGCCGGGTTAAAGGTGCTATCGTTTGGAATCAGCAATCGTTGTTTCCAAGCCTCTGCTTCCGGTGTCAGGGCCCGTCCCAAGGATGCATGCCAGCGGATGGATCCTTCAAAGAACACGCCTTGTCGGGCGTTGATGACATGGGGTCGGGTATCGTAAACCCATCGCATGCCCATCCCCAAGGTACGGTGTCCCCAATACCCAGGGACCTTTGAAACTTGGCTATCCGGGCGTGGTACATCCCACCGCACCTGATCCATGGTATTGAATCGTAACACAGGACCAACAAAGTGTCGCCCTGAACCCAAACGCCGGTTGTAGGTCATTTGAAAATTGGCAGTATGGAAGCGGTACGGGGTCCATTCGAGGGGATCGATACCGGGACCTGTGCCATAGAACCGATCCCAAAAACGGCGCCACCCCAGGTTCCACTGCCATAGTGAACGATCGTTGGAGGTGGCGTAGGTACCTGAATGGCTCAGTATCCATTGCTTTTTGGCGGTATAAGCACCGGCTATGCTCCATTGAGAACCTCGGCCCTTGTTTTTTTCGTTGTTATGGCCAGGGCCAAAAAACAGACCCATCCCAACCAAAAAGCCGGTTTCTGGCGATCGTCCCATGACCGGGGAGGGCAGAACCGGCGAATTCCTCAAAAGGTCCATCCAATACCCCAAAAGATTTTGCAAGGTGTCACGGTTCGGAGATCCAGCAGGCGGGAAGGAATCATGGTTGAAGGAAGTGTCGTTGGAGGAGGCGTTGGAGGAGGGGGCGTTGGAGGGACTGCCTTTTGATGCATAACCCGTAGCCGAGGCCCGCATAGGTTCCAAGGTCAGGAGCACGGCCCCCATCATCAGGGGCCTGACTCGAAGCACCAACCGAAACATTCGACCAACCAAAGCCATTATCATCCTATCTGCCGGGTTTACCAAGAGTCTTCTTGGTCTGCAATCCAGGATTGTTCAACGCGCCAATGGGCGCCTGACTCATTTTTGGACGGCGATTGGAGGACCAGTAGTTGGCAGGTGCGAAAGGGTGGACTGCACCAAATCGTCCACGAAACTGCGGGGTCCACGGTCAAGGGTCTGGGTAGGTATGTTGCCAGGTGGATGATCTGGCGATGACCCCTCTCCTGCAGGGGTCTGTGGCGGTCCGGGACATCCCACCTTGCCTTTTGGGCCTTGGCATGACGGAGCAAAATCAGCTTCATGGGCTACGTTGAAAGGTAGCACCTAAATCTTAACTTTGGGTATGAAATTGGCCGATATACCCGGGCAGGAGGGGGTTAAAGCCCTCTTGAGGCAGGGTTTGGAAAGCGGCCGAATACCCCACGCCCAGCTCTTTGCTGGACCGCCTGGCTCAGGAAAATTGCCTTTGGCCCTGGCTTATGCCCAGTGGCTGATGTGCCACCAACCTGGGGATAACGATTCCTGCGGAGAATGTGCCTCTTGCCGTAAAGTTGACAAGCTGATCCATCCAGACCTTCATTGGGTTTTTCCGGTCATTTCCAGGCAAGGGGAAAGCGAAAAGCCCGGTTCCGAACAATGGATGCGTGAATTCCGCCAGGCCTTTACCCAAAACCCCCATCTGGAGTACAACGATTGGCGGGAGGCGATGCAGGCCGACCAAAAACAATTGAACATCTCCCGCCACGAATGTTATGCCATTCTTTCCAAACTGGGACTGTCTGCCTTTGAGGGGCGTTACAAAGTAGTGTTGCTGTGGCTAGCCGAATACCTGGGCGATGCCGGGAATCTTTTGCTCAAGATGTTGGAGGAGCCACCGGATCGAACCGTTTTTTTGTTGGTGAGTTCCCAGCCTGAACAAATTTTACCGACGATTTTGTCCAGGACACGAACCCTGAGGGTTCCCCCATTGGATACCGATGCCATCAAGTCGCATCTTTTGGACGCGGGATACCCGGCCGAGCGAGTTGCCGAGGTGGCCCTCTTCGCCGATGGTAACCTGCACAAGGCCTTGCAGGCCATGAACGAAGAACCCTACGAGCACGGTCGCCGTTTTATGACCTTGTTACGATTGGCGTATGGTTCCAAAGCAACCGAGGTGCAACGTTGGGTGAACGAAGCCGGCGATACAGGGCGGGAGGCCCTCAAGGGTTTTATGGATTACGGGCTCTTGTTGTTGCGCCAATGCTATCTCTACAGGCATCTCCAAAGCCAGAGCAACGGTTGGTCGGCCGAAGAAAACGATTTCGTGGTCAAATTTTCGCCCTTTATTTCGGCACCCAGCCTCGCAACCATGCAGGAAGCGCTTGAAACGGCGGCCTATCGATTGGAGCGCAACGGACATCAACGCCTGGTGATGCACAATCTCTTTTTTGATTTGCAGGAGGCCCTGGCGGCCGAAAGAAAGCGGCAGATGAAGGCCAGCACCCATCGTCCCCTCGCTGTAGGTTCGGGTCCCTTGTTCGGAGCCTGAGTGCCTTCTTTGATGCCTGGTTTTGGCCGTATCTTCGCCAATACAGGAAATTATGGGATGCGGTAATTGCAGTGGAGGATCTTGTTCGCCCGCCGGATGCGGGAGCAAGGGGCATTGTGCCAGCGGTGGCTGCAATCGCTTTAATGCGTTTGACTGGCTCGCGGACCTGCCCGCCGAACCTCAGCATTCCACCGAGCCCGAATGGGTAGAAGTACGATTCAAAGCCAACCGCAAGGAGTACTTTGTAAATGCATCCAAGGCTGCATTGTACCCCAACGAGTGGGTGGTTGTTGAAGCCAAAAACGGTTACGATATGGGTCAGGTCACCCTCAAAGGCGAACTGGTCCGTTTGCAAATGCGCAAGCGCAAACAAAGCATGACCGATAGCGAGGTCCGCAAAATTTTTCGCAAAGCCAATGAATCCGAGCGAGAGCGGCTCCAGGGACTAAGATCCAAAGAGATGGATGTCTTGAGCAGGGCCCGCGGGGTGGTGGACATGATGCGCCTCAACATGAAGTTGACCGACGTGGAATACCAGGCCGATGCATCCAAAATTTTCCTCTATTACACCTCCGAGCAGCGGGTTGATTTCCGGGAATTGGTTCGCAAATTAGCCGAAAACCTGAGCGCTCGCGTCGAAATGCGCCAAATCAACGCCCGTCAAGAGGCGGCACGCCTGGGCGGCCTGGGCGTCTGTGGTCGTGAATTGTGTTGTAGTACTTGGTTAACCGACTTCAAACCGGTTACTTCGACGGCAGCTCGTTACCAGCAATTGTCCATCAACCAGGTCAAGTTATCCGGACAATGCGGTCGTCTCAAGTGTTGTCTGAATTACGAACTGGATACCTATTTGGATGCCATCAAGGATATCCCCAAAGGTGTCCGCTTTTTGCAGACCAAGGCCGGGGTTTTTGATTGCATCAAAACCGATATATTCAAGAAAACCATGTGGTTTCAGTTGCGTCGCCGAGAAGCCGGGGGATCCGAGAACCCTACGGTGGCCCTGCGCGTTGATCAGGTTCGGGAACTATTGGATCAAATCCAAAAAGGGGCGGTACCCGAAAGCCTGAGTGGCTATGCGCCAGTTGAAGAAAAAACAACCGAGGCCGAGCCTGATTACGAGGTGAATGTTGGAGGAGGGTTGAATCGTTTTGACCGACCCAAGAACAAGAATCGCAAGAAAAAGCGCAGCAAGCCCGCCAGCCCTACGACTGCGGTCAAACCTAGCACCCCCTGATGGGTTTCTCCGGTTGGCGATCCCCAAGGATGAATGCCTTCGCTTTGTTACTGGCCACCATTTTGGCCACCTCAGGATGTTCTCCCTCGGCGGAGTACGATACCCAGGTCTTGCTGCCCAGTGATGGTTGGAAAGAGAGAACCGCTGCCGTCTTTCGTTTTCATAATCAAGACACGATCAGGGCCTGTCGCCTATGGCTCCAAATTCGCCACGAGGGAGATTATCCTTACCGCAATCTGCATGCGATTTGCTTGGTAACGGGTCCGGCGGGGGACTCTTCGGTTTGGAACAGTGATATCCCTTTAACCGACGCCGAAGGACGCTGGTTGGGACAAAGTGCCTTGGGAGATTTGTATACGGTGGTGGTCCCCGTTCAGGATCGTCTGGTGTTACGACGAAAAGGGATTTACACTTTTCGGGTTATGCAAAACATGCGTTTGAGCCCCCTGCCTTCGGTGGTGGAAGTGGGTTGGAAAATAGCCCGCGTTGAATCTACCGATTGAGGACGAACCGGTATTGTTCCGTACCGGATCCGCTCCCAAGGATCGCCATGTAAACCCCGCTGGGCCATTGGTCCATGAAGAAGCGCTCGATGGGTTCTGAAATAAGTTTCCGATCAACTTCCCGGCCGCTTTGGTCCACAACACGAACCATGGCCATGCCTTCCAATCCTTCGGTTGCCAGAATTAATTCACGACCCACCTGCTTCCATGCGGCTTTGTTGGGGGCTGAGATCAAGGTTTGGGTGGTTGAACTCGCAGTGCTGGCTACATAGGTCACCACCATAAGGGGCACATTGGACGGTAAGGTACTGAGGCGAATCCGCTGATATCCGGCACCGGGTTGACCATTGAGGTAAAAATGCCCATCCAAATTGGAGGTATCCCGTGGTGATAGGGTAAAATCAGCGCTGTCCACAAAGGGTGGATAGCAAGAATTGAGATCGCAGATCGTATGAGTCCAAGCGCTGGGGATTTGACTGCCGACCCGAAGCCACCGCAGTTGAACGCTACTTGCGCCCTGATTGACAACGCCTCCGTAGCCAACGATTTCAAACTGACTGGCATTTCCAGATGCTCGAATGGTATCGGCGGTTGTTAGGACAATTTGGGCTTTAACTGAACTTCCTAGTCCAATTGCTGAAAGCCAAAACCAAAACCAAAAAGAAGGGGCATAAGAGGCTATGCGAAGACCGTGAGCGAATAGGTAGGATTGCATGGTAGGGTAGATTGCTTCAAAATTAA
>JAIXRA010000112.1 GCA_027485465.1 Bacteroidota bacterium
CAAATCGCCGAAGAATGCAAAGCCCTCGGGCTCAGGGTTGAATTGGATACCGAAGACCATGCACGCCCGGGTTGGAAATTTGCGCATCACGAATTGAGGGGAGTTCCGATCCGTATTGCATTGGGGCTGCGTGATCTCCAGAACGGCGAGGTTGAATTGGCGCGCAGGGATCATCGAACCAAAACCCAAACAACCCGGGAAGGACTGGGTTTGCACTGCAAAAATCTTTTGGACGAAATTCAAGAAGAGTTGTACAACAAAGCCTTGTCCTTTCGGACAGCCCAAACCCATCGCGTGGACACCAAAGAAGAATTCCTTCAAAAATTGAACCAGGGCGGGTTGGTCATGGCCCATTGGGACGGTACAAGCGCCACCGAGACCGCCATCAAAGAAGCCACCAAAGCCACCATTCGTTGCATTCCACTGGATACACCCGATGAAGCGGGAACCTGTGTTTGGAGCGGTCAACCCTCCGCACGGAGGGTGGTCTTTGCCAAAGCCTACTAATACGCTACACCCTAACCAACCAGGCATCCCTATGACCAGCGCTCACCAACAAATCCTCAACACGCTTGCCGGAAAATCTTCCAACAAACAAGCGATTTACGACAATACCGTTCGTCATTTTGAGTCGATCAAAGGCATCTTGCGCGGCATGGCCCAGGCCTGGGGCAATGAAATGCAAAAAAGAGATCCGCGGGTGGAGATTGAGTACAAGGACAAAAACAAATTTGAATGCAGCCTCAAATTTTCGGGCGATACCTTAGGTTTGGTCATGCATACCAATATTTTCACCTTTGATTCGCAACATTTTGTGCATCAAAGTCAACGCGTCAAAGAGAACAGCATGCGGGCTTATTTTGGCCAAATTCAGCTTTATAATTTCTTATCAGACAGCTTCAAATACAACCGTTTGCAGGACGGAGGTCAATTGCTGGCTCGCATATTTGTGGACGGAGAGAGCCATTTCTTTGTGGACGGAAAACAACAGTTTGGCTTTCTCTACAACAACCTGGATCAGCAAATACTCAACGACGCGGAGCTTGAGAAAATTCTAACATTGGCCGTCCAATACAGCTTGAACGAAGATTTGATGGCACCTCCCTACGAAGAGGTTAGCCAGGTTGTTTTGGGTCAGTTTTTGATGGAACACAGCGGGGCCGGACTCAAAACGGCCAAACGATTGGGCTTTATGGGCGAATCCTGAGGTAACGCTGATAGCGATATCGCAGACCGCTTCGGCTTTCCTGCCATTCACCGTTCTGTTCGCAATGCCATAACATCGGATTGATTGTAAACCGGGCCGGTGCCTCCGGCCAGGTCCCCTCTACTTCGGTGCGATCGATCCAATCGGCCCTTTCTTCCAAGGCTTGGTAAACATCGGCGCCCCCGATGACCCAAAGTGGATGGTCATCAGCGGATGCACTGAGGGCCTCTTCGACCCCCGTCGCCCAAATCACCCCTGGATAACCTGTGAATAAAGTAGAATCAGGCGCTGGCCTTTGGCGGGTCAAGACCACAAAACGGCGACCTGGCAAAACCCGACCTATACTCTCCAAGGTCCTTCGACCCAAAAGACAGGTACAGCCCATGGTCAGACGCTTGAAACGTTGAAGGTCTTCGGGTAGATGCCATAGCAAATCCCGACCGTCCCCGACTGCACCATCGGTGGAAGAAGCCAGCAACAACCCCATCCGACCTTGACTCACAGGAATCGTCATACCGCAACGGGGGCTTTGATGGCAGGATGTGGGTCGTACCCTACCAATTGAATATGCTCGTACACAAAGTCATCCAAATTTTTTACCGCAGGGCCTAGCACCAAGCGGGGCAAGGGACGGGGTTCACGGCTAAGCTGAAGCTTGGCCTGCTCCAAGTGATTCGAATAAAGATGTGCATCCCCCATGGTATGAACGAATTCCCCTACCCCCAATCCACAAACCTGAGCCACCATATGGGTCAGCAAGGCGTAGGAAGCGATATTAAAAGGCACCCCCAAAAAAACATCGGCACTGCGTTGGTACAACTGGCACGATAATTTGTGATCGGCTACATAAAACTGAAAAAAGGCATGGCAAGGAGGCAAAGCCATGGAAGGAATATCCGCCACGTTCCACGCAGAAACCAACAAACGACGAGAATCAGGATTTCGACGCAACTGATCCACCACCTCTGCCAATTGATCCACGGTTGAACCATCGGGTTTTTGCCAGCGACGCCATTGCTTCCCGTAAACAGGGCCCAATTCCCCCTCTGCGTCGGCCCATTCATCCCAAATGCTCACGCCGTTTTCTTGCAAATACTGAACATTGGTTGAACCGGTTATAAACCATAACAATTCGTAAACAACGGACTTAAAATGAACCTTCTTGGTGGTTAGCAAGGGAAAGCCCTCGTTCAAATCAAAGCGAAGTTGAGGTCCAAAAATGCTGAGGGTGCCCGTCCCGGTTCGGTCCTCTTTGGAAACGCCGGTTTGGATGATCTGCTCAAGGAGTTGGTGGTAGGCCTTCATGACGCGCTTGGAAAAGGGGTTGGGGTCATATAAACAACAAACTTTTGATCAAAATAAGGATCCTCAAAATACATCGAAACCGGGAACAACTTGTACGGCAATCCGGCCTCTACCAATTCTTCCTTGAGACCGGCGTCAGGATCCCCGCCTTTGAGTACAACCCAACCGTTGGGCGTATCGCCTTTTCGGTTTCGGGCCAATACGGGCTTGGTCCATTGCACCAAGCTAGCCATTCGGGCCACCGCCCTGGAGACAACAAAATCAAAAGGCCCCTTCACGTCCTCGGCCCTTTGATGGATGGCCTCCAGATTGTTCAGTTGCAATTGTTGAGCTAAGTCTTTGACAACATTGATTTTTTTGCCGATGGAATCCACCGCCACCCATTCTACATCCGGGAAGAGAATGGCCAAAGGGACTGCGGGAAAGCCCCCACCTGTTCCAATGTCCAAAACCCTCGAACCCTTGGGAAAGGCCAACACTTTGGCCGGAGCCAAACTATGCAACACATGATGAATGGCGACGCGATCCTCGTCTTTGCGGGATATCAAATTGATTCGCTGGTTCCATTCCAGGACCAGGCCCGGCAATTGGTTCAGCTTGTGTTTTTGGTCCTCCGTCAGCAGGGGGAAATAACGATGCCAGGCCGGTATTTCCATGAACTTACCAACGAACTTTGGTAGGCTTGGGAGCCGTCAAAGTCCAAAATGTGCGAAGGATCAAGTTAAGGATATCCAAAACCGGCAAAAACGGAAGGAGTCCCGCTTGTTTAAAGCGAGCCGCCAGCAAACCAAGGATCATCCAACGATTCAAGAAATAAATGGCAATTGGCAAGGAATAAACCCACGGAAGTTGAATTGCCATAGCCGGCCAAACCATCAACATCCAAAGCGTAACCCCGTAAACCCCTAAACGAAGCCGATGACGAGGTCGTAGATAGGCCGCACTGCTGAGGTGCCGACGTTTTTGGGACCACCAAGCACCCCATCCATCGGGAGCCTGCGTGTAGGTCCAATTGGAAGGTTGAAGGCATACTCGGACATTGGTCTTGGTGGCCGCTTGGTTGACAAAGAGGCCGTCATCCCCGGATAGATGTTTGAGGTGGGCACTAAAGCCTTTGTGATAGAAAAACAAATTGCGCAGGTAGGAGAGATTTCCTCCGCGGCCCATAAAAGCTTGACCCGTCAAGGCGTGCCCATAACATTGAATCGAGGTAAAGAGCGCATCGGTCTGCTGAAACAGGCCCAGGATTCCCCTTGTATTCTCTAGCTGCACGTGACCGATCACCAATTCGGTCGCTGAACGATAGGTGCCTTGCATACCCGATAGCCAGGTCTCGCTCGCCGGCCGGCAATCCGCATCGGTGAAAACCAGATGAGGATGCGAGGCTGCTTTGATTCCGAGCGTCAAGGCGAATTTTTTGCCGGTGGGGTATTTGTCCTGTTCCTCCACCGAAACAATGCGCAATCGGGGATAGACCTCGGCAAATTCTTTGAGTACCAGTGCGGTCTCGTCCCAACTGCTATCGTTCACCACCACCACTTCAAAATCAGGATGGGTTTGGGCCATCCAAACAGGAAGGTTGCGTCGCAGATTATCGGCTTCGTTGCGTGCCGCAATCACCAAGCTAAGTGGCTTGGAGGCTGCCGCACCGGGGGCTTCCTTCCAAGCATCCCGGCGCCAAACCACCGGCCACCAATAACGGAAGACAAAATACAATTGCCAAAGGAGCGCAGGGGCCCACAAGGCCCAAAGCGGGAAATCTTGCCACAAAACCTGCATAAGGTGCGAAAATAGAATAGCCTGCCGATTTTTGCCTTGGCCTTTATCACCCTTTGTCCACATGCAGCCATTTGATTCCACGAACCAGACCCCTATTCCCTCGACCGGCTTTCTCCTTCAGGCCGAAGACAAGGGAAGTCGAGCCAGAGCAGGTCTCGTGCAAACGGCCCATGGGATCGTTCAAACCCCCCTCTTTATGCCGGTTGGCACCTTGGGCACGGTCAAAGGATTGAGCAGCGAGGAACTACAGAGCAGCGTTGGGGCAGGAATTATCTTGGGCAATACCTACCATCTTTACCTAAGACCTGGAACCGATTTACTCGAAAAAGCAGGGGGACTGCATCGCTTCATGCAGTGGAACGGGCCCATCCTCACCGACAGCGGAGGCTACCAGGTTTTTTCGTTGGCTGATCGACGCCGAATCCGCGAAGAAGGGGTTGAATTTGCCAGTCATATTGACGGGTCACGTCATTTGTTTAGCCCCGAAGTTTCCATGGGAATTCAGCGTTCCATCGGAGCTGACTTTTGCATGGCTTTTGACGAATGCACCCCCTACCCCTGTCCCAAACAGGAAGCCAAAGCCAGCATGGAACTCACCCACCGCTGGTTGGACCGTAGCCTGCAAGCCTGGTCCGATACCAAGCCATTGTATGGTCACGAACAACGCCTCATTCCCATCGTTCAAGGCTCAACCTACCCGGACCTACGGATCCTATCGGCTCGCTTTATTGCCGAACGGGCCACCCATGGTTGTGCTATCGGTGGCCTAAGTGTTGGTGAGCCTGCCGAAGACATGTACCAAATGACCGAAGCGGTCACCGAGGTACTCCCCCCCAATCAATTTAGGTACCTCATGGGGGTTGGAACGCCCTCCAACATTCTGGAGAGCATCGCGCGGGGCATCGATCTTTTTGATTGTGTCATGCCCTCACGCAATGCCCGCAATGGAATGTTATTTACCTGGAATGGCGTTATCAACCTTCGCAATCGCAAATGGCGCAGCGATTTAAGCGCAGTGGATCCCCAAAGCCCCTTGGCTGAAGACCGCCTTTATTCCAAAGCCTATCTCGCGCACTTGTTCCAATGCCACGAAATGCTCGGGCCCCGTTTGGCCACGCTGCATAATTTGCATTTTTATATGGACCTGACGCGCACGGCCCGACAACATCTCTTAGCAGGGGATTTCTCCGATTGGAAAGACGAAGTCCTGCCTCGTTTGAGCCAACGCCTTTAACCTCCTTTTTGATACGAGCCAAAAAAAAGGGCGCCCCTTGCGGGACGCCCTAAATTCATCATATGGAACCGACTTTATGGACGGACAACCAAGTTTGCCCGCTCTCTCTGCTCCGCTCCGTTCGATCCGGTCCAAACCATCTCTACGGTAAAGGCACCGGCAGGAATTTGGCCCAATTCCAAGGTAGCCTGCGTGCTACCCTGGGTAGGAAGCATTGATGCAACAACGCGGCCGGTATAATCCCGAACAATTAAACTTGAAGGTGCTCCCTGTGCAGAATTCCAGGTCCAATTCACACGGTTTTGGGCAGGATTGGGGAACATTTGAACGTTGTGAACGGCCTTGATGGCACGATCAACCCGCAGGCTGCTTGGTATGACCTCGCCCCAAGGATTCACCATCTCGCTGAGCGATCCCAACGAAACATTATTCCAATTCAAACCCTCCAGCATGTTCATTTGATCGGCCTTGATTACCAATGTCAACAGAACATCGTTCTCGGAAACTCGAAGACCTTGTTCTGCAAACCATCCGTAACACAACATACCATCACGACGACCCCAGCTGCTATGGCCCATGGCCGAACCTGCTTCCATACCCACGACTTCCAATCCGGCAGGTAAAGGCAATTCAAGCGAAATTGCACCCAATTCCATCGAGCGATCGGCACGAAGGGATAGGCGAACCAAGCCATCGCGAACAAA
>JAIXRA010000081.1 GCA_027485465.1 Bacteroidota bacterium
GGCAGCAACCCTGCCCAAGTGACGGTCAGCGTTAACCCCCAAGAACTTTTGGGTGACTTGTGGAAAGAAGGCATGAAGATTCAGAAGGTCGTTCTGAAGAAAGCAGAAATTTCAGCCGAAAACAATGCTGATTTCGCGGACATCCAGTCGCTCGTATTGAGCATGGCTAGCAACAACCCCCAATTGCACATGCAAGAAATTGCCT
This sequence comes from Bacteroidota bacterium, assembly GCA_027485465.1. Lineage (GTDB taxonomy): Bacteria > Bacteroidota > Bacteroidia > UBA7662 > UBA7662 > SYHX01. The sequence goes on from JAIXRA010000081.1 coordinate 206, forward strand.
CTGCTTCCCCCGTTCAACCCGCCTACAACAAAGCGTCGCTAACCCCCGCCACCCAATCCAAAATTGATGAGTTTTTTGGTGAAAAAGAATTCTACATGGTCTTGGATGCCTCCCTCAAAGGAGACCGTGATCAAGACCTTCGACTGACCGGACAATTTACTTTGGAAATTACCTTTCGATAACCCTTTAATTTTCTACAAGCCATGAATATTTCATTAACGAAACGACTTTTTATCCTCTTCTTTGTTGGCTTTACAAGCCTCTTTGCATCGGTCGCCCGATCCGAAAACGATGCCGAACGGAAAACGGGAAGTGACCGACTCTTGGGCGTTTGGGAACCCAGCAATGGACGGGCCCGCGTTAAAATTGAAAAAATAGGCGTAAAATATTACGGCAAAATTGTCTGGCTCAAAGAACCCAACGATCCAGAAACCGGGGTCCCCAAAACAGACAAAAACAATCCGGACCCAACCCTCCAGAAAGCACCCCTCAAGGGATACCGAATGCTCAAGGACTTTGTTTATCAAGAGAAAAGTGAATGGTCGGAGGGCACGATTTACGATCCCCTCAACGGAAGCACCTACAGCTGCACCATCAAAATGACCGACCCCAACACCCTCGAAATCCGCGGTTATATCGGTGTGTCAGCCTTTGGCAGAACCGATGTTTGGAAACGCCTGGTTGTCAAAAAGTAATCCTAGCCAGTCCCAAGCCCTTCCTATGAAAATCAGCCAAATTTTGTTGTGGTCTTTTTGTGTTACAGCCTGGAACCTGGGTGGTTTACAGGCCCAAACCGCGGATAGTACCCAAGCACCGGGAGCCACCGACGATGAAGACTTTTCGATGTACGACGAGGTGGGCTTCGCCGACCAAAGCGCCCGTCGTTATTGCTCCCCCAAAATTGAGGGTCTTAGCCCCGCCAAATTAATCAGCATTGGCTACGACTTTCAGGCAGGGTATAATTTGAATGCCGGCGCCTTTCAATCCATCGGCGGCCAAAACTGGGGGGAGGACAGCGCCCGTGTCTTGAATTCCAGAGGAATCCGATTGGGCTTCAATATCCCGGTGATTTCGCGTACGAATTTGGTATGGCAAATGGGCGCCAATTATTGGGAACAGCGCTATGCCATGGAGGGTCTCAACGGTGCACCCTTGGCCAGCCCCCATCCCCTTTTGCAAACCTTGTCCGAGAACGGCCTGAGAACCATGGGCATCAACACCACCTTGTTCAAACCCTTGGACGACCGAAGGTTTCTTTTGTTCCAAGGCTCCGCCGACTTGAACGGCAATTTTTCCCCGCTGGGCTTGATGCCCCTCAAGTATCTCAAATACTCCGCCGCCCTGGTTTACGGTATTCGACCTAACGAAAAGAAGCAATGGGGCTTGGGTCTTGCCCGAACCTATCGGGTTGGTGAACTCAACTATATCCCTGTTTTCTTGTTCAATTGGACCGACGCCTCCAACAAGTGGGGGACCGAAATTCTATTTCCGGCCCGTGCCCATGTTCGTTACACCATCAATCCCCGCAACATGTTGTTTGGAGGATTTGAATTGGAGGGCCAGAGTTACCGGCTCTGGAACAATGCCGGTACCTCATCCTTCGCCCTACGCAATGATGACTTGGAAATCAGACGAGGTGAAATTCGACTCAGGGCACTTTACGAATTTTCGGTCAAGGACTTTGTTTGGCTATCGCTGCAGGCCGGTTATCGGATCAATTACCGGTACGCTGTTGATCGTTTAGAAGGAGGCCGGGAAATCTACAGGGCCTTTGGTTTACTCAGCGATGCTCCTTACGTGATGGAAAACAATTTGAGCAATCCGCTGTACTTCAATATCAGCCTCAACCTGGTCAGTCCCTAAAGGAATTCGAGGACCATTCCGTCAAGGAAGGCTGAACCCAGCGGTCCCAAAATTCCCGAACTTCTTTAAATTCTACCTGCGTTGCCTCGTCCAACGAATCAATGGACTTAACGCCATTCTTGTCGTGTATTCTTTTGAACCGAAGGGACTCCACGCGTTGTTCCCGCATGATTGCTTCAACATAAACAGGTGTCAATTCCAAACGGTGTATGCAGGTGGCCTCCGATTGTCCGTTGGGCGAAGCCTGGTCGGGATAGGAACCTTTGAGAATTTCCACGCGTAGCCAAGCGGTTATGTGACTCCATTTGAAAATATCGTAGGCCACAAAATCCCCCAGTGAATAGACAATCCAGTGGTTTCGACCGCTCACCTTGGAATGGTATTTCTCCACGGGTTGCGGGTGATGCGGATGGCCTGCAATGACCAAGTCCACCCCCGATTCGTCGCAAAAGCGATGAACATTGTTGCGAAAAACAGAACCCGGAAAGGCTTGGTAGGCCCCACCACCGTGCAGCAAAGCCACCACCAAATCCGCACCTCGTTGACGGGTACCATGGACTTGTCGAACCAGGGACGTCCAGTCAGCATTTGGTTCGTTCATACGAACCACTTGACAATACGCTTCGAACCCCGGGGGTATCACCCCCTTGTTCAAAGAGAACGTCGCCCCCACAAAACCGAGTCGGATTCCATTTCGATCCAATACGGGAGCCGACTCCTCATCCGAACCACTGCGCGATGCCCCTGCATACGCCACCTGCTGGCTTCGAAGAAAATCAAGGGTTGCCTCCAAGCCATCCATCCCTTGGTCCAGGCTGTGGTTATTGGCCACAGAGACCAAATCCAAGCCCCGCCAACGCCCGGATCCGTTGAACAGGTCCCAGGTTGCGCGGTCGATGTTAAAAAGCATATCGCTCAGCATGACTTCGGGCGCCGGCGAATAGGGTCGTTGGAAATACGCGGGACTTTCGAGGTTGGCCACCACCAAATCAGCCCCAAAAAAATCTCCCCCAATTTCATCCCACAAGTGTTTGCAAACCAACGGATGAATGGCTTGGTAAGGAATTAAATCCCCGCCAGCATGCAGGGTCATCCTGTGCTCCGTTTGAAATCCAAGGGGCAGAGGATCTGGGCCATGGGGGGTGTGCAAGGCCTCACGGATTCCACTGCCCTTCTCATCCAAAACCAAAGGACGGTGGTAATATTTGGAACCCAAATAAATTCCGGACCTTGTTTCGTGCCAGCGGTCGCGCATGGAACCCGGGTCTTCGTGTTGATTCGGTTCAGGATACGGACCATGGCGGTAACCCAATAAATTCAACAAACGGTACAGGGTACGTACCAAGGTCACCAAGGCCCAACCTTTCCATGTTATGGGTCGTACGGGGTTCATGAATTCCGGGTCTTACCCAATTGAATGCATCTGTTGTTGGCCGGTGATTTATTTGCCGATACAGAATTTGGAAAAGATCGCGCCCAATAAATCATCGGTGGCGATTTCACCGGTGAGCTCGGCGAGGTTACGCAGAACCGCACGCATATCTTCGGCAAGAAGCTCCGTGCCCAATTCATGACCCAAACCGTGTTGAATTCGCTCCAGGGTCTGGGCCGCTTCTTCGAGGGCAGCCCTTTGACGAGCATTCACCGCCAC
>JAIXRA010000053.1 GCA_027485465.1 Bacteroidota bacterium
GACGGTGTTCTTGGTGGTGATTCGGTCGGTAATGATGCGAAAGCCCTGATGGGCGTCCACCAATTCGACGATGGTCATCGCGCCCAGAAGGAAGAAAAGAATTTCGGAAATACTGCCCAGGTGGTGGCTCAATTCGTGGCCTACAAAGTGCTTAAAATGCTCTTGTAAATTGCCCAAACCAGCGTCTCCTAATCCGCCCAGGTATGCGGCGAAGGCAGAGGTTCCCTCAATGCCTTCGGGCATGGGTAACATGACGAGCAGGGTCCAAGCGATCACCGCAGTGAGCAGGGCCGAGGCGGTTTTGTTGACTTTGATGGGGTGCTCCAGAGCAATGGCGGCGTAGCCAAGGACGAAGACCAAAATAAGGGCGGTTACCATGGGTTAAAAATTTTGATGCCCAAAGGTAAAACCCGTTCATTTATTTCGCGTTTTGACTTTATGACGAATTCCAATCAACCCACCATCGACCGTCTTTTGGCCGATGTAGCGCCCCAAAGGGAGCGCCTTTTGGCCCATCCGCTCTACGGGTCCATCCAAACCCTGGAGCAAGTGCAGGTTTTTATGGCCCATCATGCCTTTGCGGTCTGGGACTTTATGTCCTTGGTCAAGGCATTGCAGGTCCAATTAACGGGCATGCATCTCCCCTGGAAGCCGGTGGGCGACCCGGAGGTCCGCTACCTGATCAACGAGATTGTATTGGGCGAGGAAAGCGATGAGGACCCGGCCGGGGGTCGTATTTCGCATTTTGAATTGTACATACGGGCCATGAAAGAGGCGGGGGTGGAGACCAAGGCGTTTGAGCAATATGTCAGGGCGTCCGAGGGCATGGGGGAATGGGGACCTTCGGAAGGGCTTGCGCCCGGAGGCCTTGGATTTAACCAAAATACCTTTGGCCTGATTCAAAGGGCGGAGGTTCATGAACTGGCAGCTGTTTTTACGTTGGGCCGGGAGGATCTGATACCGGATATGTTTCTCAAGATGGTTGATACGTTGGATCGCGCGATGCCGGGTCGTTTGAGTACGTTCAAGTATTACCTGGAGCGGCATATCGAGGTGGACGGAGAACACCACAAACATCTGGCCTATAGAATGACGGCTTTGGCCTGCGGGAACGATGAACGTCGATGGCAAGAGGCGGCGGTGGCGGTGGCGGATGCCTTGGAGGCGCGTATTGCTTTGTGGGATGCGGTGATGGCGGCCCTGCCTGAACAGGGTTCGTTGACCTAATTTTCCAAAGAAAACGGGGGACATGAAGGGCCTGTTGGCGTTTTTTGAAGGAGGCCCCGGTGGGTTGAAGGCCGATGAAAGCCAGCGTTTGGCGTTGCAGACGTTGGAGGATTTTGTTATGAGCGATCAGGAGCGGGGTGTGCAGGTGATCAGCGGGCCGGCCGGTAGTGGTAAAACCTTCATGATGAAGGCCTTGGTCCAATGGATGCAGGCTTTGGAAAGGCCGGTTGTTTTGTTAGCGCCCACAGGGCGGGCGGCCAAGGTTTTGGCCCGAACAACGCGGATGCGGGCCAATACCCTGCACCGGCAATTGTACAGGCCGGTGGAGGAGGCCTTGATGCCGGGTCGGGGATTGCGGGTTCGTTTTGAACTCAAATCCATGGAACGGGATGAGCCCTGCGTTTTTGTAGTGGACGAAGCATCAATGATGGGCAACGGAAGCGGAGGGGGTGAGGCTTTGATCGGTGATTTGTTACAACAAGTTTACGATTCTTCGTCTTGGCACAAGATTATTTTGGTTGGGGATCCCTATCAATTGCCCCCGGTGGGTGAAAACGATTCACCGGCTTTTCGTCCGGAGACCTGGACTCCTTGGGGCTGCACCTTTGGGCGGATACCCTTGGAAGGTCGTTACCGTCAGGGAGCTGATTCGCCGGTTCTTGATTTGGCTTCCAAAATATTGGAATGGATGCGAGAGTCTGCGACGGCACCCTCTTCTCGTTGGTGGGATGCGTTTTCGGATTGGGTGGAGGATTATGCGGCCGGTGGTTCGGAGGATGACCCCCGATTGTTGAAGGGTATCGGGCTGGCGGTCAAGGATTTTAGGCTTCATTACGAGCCCGGTCAGCGAGTCTTTTTGGCTTATTCCAATGCGTGGGTTTCTCGTTTTAACAATCAATACAGAACCTTGGTTCAGCGGAGGACCGGTACCAGGCCCCGTGATGGGGAGCCCTTGTTGGTGGTTCGGAACCAATATTTGGCGGGGGGACAGATGTTGGCCAACGGGGAAGAGGTTCGTTTGCTTCGCAAAGTAGGACGAACCCATCGTCATGCAGGCATGGCTTGGTGCAATGCAGTGCTGGAATGGGTGGGACTTGACGGGGAAGCCCGGGAATTTGAGTCCAAAATCTGTTTGGACCTTTTGGATTCAGGTCAGCCCGGACTGAACGCCGCCCAGCAACAGGCTTTGTGGCAGGCGAGGTCTTTGGATAAGGAAGAGGAACGAGATCCGTACATGCAGGCTCTGTGGGTGAAGTATCCTTACGCTCAGACGGTTCATAAGGCCCAAGGTGGGGCTTGGTCCAGGGTTTATTTGTTGTTAGAAAAGCCGTATTCGTTTCAGGATTCGGTGGGCTACTTGCGGTGGTTGTATACGGCGGTTACCCGTTGTTCGGATCGTTTGGTTCTGGTGCAACCGGGTAAATAGCGGTTTAGTCGGGTCTTGTGGTGTGGTGAAAATGGGTGAGGAGAGCCCCTTCCCGGAGGGATAGATCCGTTATAACGAAGGGGATGCCTTGGGCGGTATCGCAGAGGGCCAGCATGAGGGCAGAGGCGTGAACGATGGCGTCGGTCGAAAGAGGATGAAGAGATGGATGGGGATGGGGAAGGGTTTGGGTGGCTGCTTGTCCAAAGGCCTGGCAAAGCGAGCGGGTGATTTGCTTGGATTCGGGCTGATACGCCTGAGCCCAGCGGGCCAGGGTTTCGTAGGGTCCGGCCGTTCCTACGATGTGCAGAGGTCGGTGGGCCATGAGGGCGGCCCCCAATTCGGATTCAAAGACGGCCCTCAAGGATGTATAACACGCCTCAAATGCCCGCAGGTAGGGGTTTTGGGGGTGGGCGGGGTCAGCGGTTGGGTTGATATGGACCGGAAAATCCCGCAAGAGTTTGCGCATGCCCAACGGCAGGGATACGGCCAGGAAAACCGAGTCTTTCCAACACAAGACACATTCGACGCTGCCACCGCCGATATCGTTGATGAGGACCGGACCTTGGTCCAAAAGACCGCAGGCTTGCAGACCGTATCGGATGGTTTCGGC
>JAIXRA010000065.1 GCA_027485465.1 Bacteroidota bacterium
CGTATCGGGATGCACCCATTGGATGGAATCGATGGAACGAAGGGGGAAACCCTGACCCATGGCCTGTGGCAGGAAGCCTAGGCCGAGGAGGAAGGTTGCAAAGGCGATGAAGATAGGAAATTTCAAGCGCATAATCGTGGGTTTGGGGGTTGAAAATGGCGCTCCGTCCGGCAAATCCGAACGAAGCGCTGCAAAAGTAAGGTCCATGCGTAAAGTTCTTATCAATATTTGAATCAAGGCCCCACCACCCAGCGGACCCAAACCGGGGTTTTCCCCGCTCGTTGGATCCCGACCCTGTAAATTCCAGGGGCTAAATCGGAACCTGGGTTGGCACCGGGCCGAAGTTGCATGGTAAAGCTGGTTTGTCCGTCCCTACCCAAGACCAAGGGGTGCCAGGTCAGCACCATATCCTCCTCAACGGGTTTGATAGGGTTCCAATGAAGGTTTTGACCACGGAGCCATGGGTTGGGGCCCAAGCCCCATGCAGAGAGTTCATGCGAAACTTCAAAGGAATCCTCTGAGCTGGTTGAACTCACCAAACGCCCCCCAGGAGTGGTGCCGCATCGGTCTTTCCACTGTTTGAGCCGGGTCCTAGCCGCTAGAACCGCGGGCTCGGAACCTCCTCCTCCTTGAACGCACCATTCCATGATCTCCAAGGACCATCCGTACCAAGCATCGCGAGGGATGGAATAAGGGTTCCAGCGATGGCAGGTGGCCTCCATCAAAGAGCAAGTCGCATTCCACGTTTGCAGCAGGGCCTGCCGATGGGCAGGCAAGGGGTCGTTGAGGTCCAACGCCCCTCGGTTCAACCCGTTCAGCATCGAGGTCAAGGAATCCAGATACCAAGGGGTCACAAAGGGAATTCTACTTTCGCGAAAATAGGATGGACCACCCCCCGTGGCTTGACGGGTCATGCACATAGCCGTTGAAGACGGAGAAACACCGCGAAGGATGACCAAGGGATTCCCATCCCAATCCAACAACGACGAAAGAGAAGGCGGATGTTGGTAAGGCATGCGGTTGCCCTGGGTTTCCAAACCATACAACCCACCGGATTGGGGCAAGAGGTACTGCAGGGCCAAACCACTCAACATCCCCGACAAAGCGGTTCCGTTCCCCGAAAATGTATTGTTACCGTTTCGGAGGTACAGTAAATCTGCTTCTTCGATGTGCAAAGCGCGACCGTTATCTCCAAAGAAATTCATCGCTCCATCCCCTAGCCAAACCTGGGTGTTTCCGGCATACCAGGCCGTTTGGTTACGAGTCCATTCGTTGCACAAGGCCTCCACTCGCATCACCCCAAAACTCATCAAAGCATTCGTATTGGAGTCCAACCGGCATTCCTGCAGACGTAATCGGGCGCCTCCCTGCCCCATCAAATCCAACCCCACCCCGTTGGCCAACCATGCCGAACCAAAAGCCCTGTTCATTTGAAGGAGATCAAAGGCTTTCCAACCGATGCGATTGTTTTCAAAACGACAATGAATCAAATCCACCGCAGAATGATGAGTCACCAAGCCGGTATCGTTCCCCGCGAATCGGACACCGACCAAACGTATCCTTCGTTGCACGGGAGCGTTTAAACGACGCAAAGCGCATTGCATAAAGGTCAATTCGCATTCTTCCATGGATAGATCCCCGCTTCCTTGCAGGGTCCACACGCCACCACGAGCCCCGATCCGCTCTTGACCCAATCGGCATTGACGAACGGTAACCGGTCCAGCACAAGACCATTGGGCCCCGGGCATCCAGCGAACCCGGCAGCTATCCAACACGATCGGCATCCGGGGTTCATCCAAGGACCAATGCCCGCTGATGCGTAATCGTTCGTGGTCACGGTGGCGACCCCTCATTTCCAAGGATGCGCCGGGATAAACAGTCCAGCGTGATGACCTGCCACTGTTTGCTTGAACCCACAGCCTACCTCCTCCTCGGGGTCTAAAAACGGTACCCGGATGCAGAATCACCTGGCCATGTATTTCCAACAAGGAGGAATCCCCGTCCAAGTCCACCACCGCACCGGGATACATTTCCAAAACCGAGCCGCTATCCATCAAAAGTCGGTAACCATTCCGAATCCATAGCCGACTCCCGCTTCGCAACACCAAACGAGAACCGGACCCAAAACGGGCACAGGATTTTTCCCAACCACGGTAGCCCAATGGCCTGCCCAATTCGACGAGCGAACGAGAACCCGCGTCCACCGTCACCGAATCGCAAGCCACCGAAAGCGTACGGATTTCGCGGTCGGCGTTGGTTGGCAAATCAGGCAAGGACGGAACATCGTGAACCATCAAGTTACCACCGGCCAAAATCCGTAACACAGATCCGGAACCCAATACCAACGAAGGGATTCGCACCAAGCTATTGAAAGGAAGCAGCGGCGTACTCAAAACATGCCAACCCAGCTGAATGGTATCTCCAGCTGTCAAGCGTGTGATACGATTCATGGGCATCATCGAGGAACGCAACCAATGGCGAAGGGTGCCGGACCAGGCTCGATACACCATGGCGTGGGGATCGTTGGCATGGGTTTCGGACCAAAGAGGGCGATGCAACCAACGCTCAAACGACTTCGAATCAAAGGGAACTGTCAACCCAAGGGCCGATGTAAAAACCGAAGTATCCAAATTCAAGGCCGAAACCGTGCTCACAAAACTGTGAATAGAAACCCATTCGACCGATTCCACGAAGCGGTTGCTTACCTGCATACCCATGGTGGAATAGTCACCAGGAGCATAATCCAACCCCAATCGGGGAACGGTGTTGCGTACCGAGAAGGCCCCCAAACGATTTCGTTGGTGATGACTGCTCCAAGCCCTCTCCAACCTGCCGCGATATCGATGTGTAATAATCAACATGGCGCTGTGTTTGGAAGCCATAATCCAAGGTGTAAACATGGGAAACAACGTGGCCGCCAAGGAATGGATGGTACGATTCAGGGCCAGGGCTCCAAGACCCTGGAAGTAGAGCGCGTATTGTTTCTGGATATCTGAAAAATTGGATTGAATATCGTTCCCTGCCAAATAAACCGTATCGTAGGCTGGGACCCTAGGCGAATGAACAACAATGCGGCCTTGGTTGCGGAACAAAACCATGCGTTGCGAACCGATATCCCGAAAGGACCGAAAAGGAAGAGGAAAGGAATGCGGCGCCCAGACAGCCGATTCCAAAGCAAAGGCCGGCTCACCGTCACGTATAGTATCGAATGGAGCCTGAACATGCCGGCCTTGACGCTGTCCGTTTAAGCTGCCGTTGGTGATTGCATAATTCCGAGTGTCTCGGGGCAGTCCCAAGGAGTCCAGCAAACGCCTCAGCGCCTGGTGTTGCTGTTCCAAGGGGGCGTCCACATGGTAGGTTAACATCTGCGCAGCCGCCGGAGATCGTAACACATATTGGAGTTGTTGACGCTGGGTTTCCATACGGCCCAGCAGGTTGCCCCTCTGGACCCCATCCAGCAAGGCATTCTGAACGCTAAGGGGAATGTTGGCCCCGGCATGCGGGGTGGACAACGTCCCAAACGATGCCACGCCGTGGCAACAACCGTTCAATTCCATTTGTCGCAAGGCCACACGGGCAATCAGCCCACCCATGCTGGCCCCCAAAACATGCATGGTACTCGGAAAAGAAGGGCTTTGCATGGCCGATCGTGTTGAGTCGGTTATTCTTTTGACCTGTTCCAAAATCGAGATCAGGGCCAGCGCGTTTTTTTCAACAGACGCATGGTTGGTTTCGTAATCCACAAAAACCAGATCCATGCCTTCCCTGTCCAACGAATCCAATAGGTGGGGCAATTCCCCCAATTGGGCATAGCGGGCCGGAAAAAATCCCGTACTCATGCTGGCCCAGTTAAGATCCCCGTAACCGTTTTGATCCCCGGGTACGGATTCAGGGAAACCGTTCACCCAGGTTCCTCCCTCAAAACCCTCCACAAGAATCAATGGTTGTAGCAACCCATAAGGAGTGTGACGGGATCGCTTCACAAAGGCCACCGCACGACCGGGGGGCTGACTACGGTTGGGGTTGCAAGACGGTGTTCCACTCACCAGAATCCGATCCGGATTTCCCATCTTTAACTCCACCCATTGGAGAGGCAAATGGGTGATGGCATCCCCTAGGTTTTGGCCTACCGCGTTGCGCCACCTCAAGCGCAATGTTTTGGGGCCAAAGGAAGCATAAGACCAAGTGACCAATTGATGCGGATAGACCCTCCTCCATCCATTCCCATCGTCGGTATCCAGCCAAAGCGAGCTGAGGGAATCGTTGCTGACCCAAAAAGCCTGAGGTATCATTAACCGCAGGGGCTGATGAGCCCTCGTCCCGTACAAGACATCCCGGTCTGCGACCGCCTGCACAAAACGCATCGTTTTGGACCATCCGCTGAGAACGCGGGCCGTATCCGCTTGCAAGACGGTATCCAATACCAAACAAGGGGGATTGGAACCGGGCGGAAACCACAAGGTATCTCGAATCCTTTGAGGAGCCAAAGCCAATCGAAGTCGATCGTTCAAACTATCGTAGACCATGTACCCATGATCGATCGCAGAATCCTGAATCTCGCGATAGACCAAATTCATAACACGTAATTGCACATCCATGAGGGGGACCCGTTGATAGGTGGCAAGATTCCATTGACCCTGGTAACGAACGGTATCGGCGTATCCGCTTAGGTGGTTGGGGTGTAAACGCATGGGGGGAGCGGGATGATAGGCTCCATAAAAGAAGAGACGGTAGTATTGATCCCAATCCGTAACATCCGCCGAATCCTGACGATTCGCGGTGTATCGATCGGGGTTTAATCCGGTGATGGATCGAAACAGCGAAAGCGGACTACGGTCCACCAGGAGTTTTTCGGGGACGTAGGGTTGTAAAAGATCGTATCGCTGGATATGACGGGTTTCGGCAATGCTTTGGGCCTTCATCCCAAAGACGCCACCTAGGAGGCTGGCAAAGGCCAAAAGAGTGCCTTTCCAGGGAAGTTTTGTTTCCATGGTTCATAAATCAAAAGTGAAGAGTCGACGTCAGGGCAGATTCAAAAAAGCCAACACCTACCCGATGGGTCCATCGAACCAAGGGGCAGCGGCAGATAAGGGTGGCTCTAACCAGTCGGTTAGGGCGCCCATGACCACTCCGTCACACGAAGTGGTTCCAATACAAAAACTGTATCCAAGAAACGGGGAGGAGCGTTGGGCCCAGCCAAGTAGGTACCCTCTACAACCAACGGCGTACCGCTAACCCAAGGGAATGTCCGCACGATCGTATCCGCCTGATAAATGAACTCCGAGCGGCTCCCCACCAAGAGGTTCATCATGCCACCGGGAGTCATTCCTGTTAAATCTAGTTGCAAACGCAACCACGCCTTTGCGGGGATTTCGATGCGCAATTGAGTCATCCCGTAACCGCTGATTTGGGGCATTTTGGGTGGTTGAACCAAGTTCGGAGGCAAAGAATCCATGAACAAACGCAAATGGCTAGGCAACAAATCCGACGACAGAGCGTGATCAAAAGATCCGGAATCATCGGTGCGTAGGCGGGCCAAGGTGTCATTCCCGCCCACCAAGGCCGGTGCACATACCAAAAGGGTCAGGGATTGACCTGGACTTTGTCCGGTTCCCGCCAAGACAACCCTTCCCTTAAAACGGTACGTGGGCTTCCATTCTGCTTCCTTTGAACAGCCGAATCCCAGGCCTAGCCATGCCCATACGCCCCATATTCCCCATCGTGACCGGTTTCGTAAATGTTTTGTTAGCATACCGCAAAATTGCTAGGCCTTTTGCATTTAATCCGTATGCGAACGCTTCGCAACACTTAGGTTGCTCCGAAGAAATCGTCTTAGTTATCCCGAACAACCCGCACATTCAGCGTGTTGCCCTTGAAGCAATTGTAGACATTGCCCATTTCAAAATTCATATTCCTAAGAATTTGATAGGAAATATACTATACCATTACGCTCCTCGACCCGCGGTCTAAGGCGTCCCCTGGGGCTGGTAGGACCCGTTCACATCCCCTTTGCACAGGGCCCGGATCGTCCCTGGAACCCCAGTGACTCCAGCTATCCACGGTCCGGGGTTGTCGTCCACCCAATCCCCACCCGCAAAACTCCCCACCATTCCGGCGCTTCGGCGATTGACCAAAAGGGCATCCGTATTGTTAACCGCACCGTTTCCGTTCACATCCGCCGCCTTGAACCGCAGGGGGCTCAGCGTCACCAAAGAGGCGAAGGCCCTGCTAATGCCCAAGGCATCGGTTGCATTGACCCCGCCCCAGGGAACCGCGTAGGTCCAGCTCGGCAGCAGAGCCAAGGGACCCAGGTTGTTCCAACCAAAAGAACCCAACGAATCCGTCAACCCAAAAGCTCGAATCTGCAAAGTCGTATCACGTAGCTCCACCATCGTCCCTCGTAGGGGCGTTCCCGCTGAGTTATCGTAAATCAAGCGTCCCGATAAGGGATAGCATCCGCCGCTGTTTCGAATCCGCCCCCCGTAACACAAGAGCGGCATAACCTGACCCTGCCCAACAAGCGCTTGGCAGCGGCTGTTCAAGGTATCCCAACCCAGAAAGGGCCCCGTCGAAGGGCCGTTTACCCCGGAAGGCCAAACCAACCCGAAGCGCATCAGAACCCCCGCATTCCAAGAAACGGGCGATGCGGATGTCCAATTCAAGATCAAGGAATCGGTGTAAAGTGCGCTCCCCACCGGCGGATAGACTTGAACCTGCAGGCCGGCCGCTTGGGCCGCCAAGGAGTTCCATCCTGTCAGCCTCAGCATCCCCGTGGGGAAATCCAGTTTGAGTCGAAGCGAACGGAGCCCTGTGAATTCACTGTTCAAGACATCCAAGCCCAGGCTATCGCCGGGGCAGCCTTCCACCGAAGATACGTGAACCGCGTTGCTCGCAATCCCCAGTAGGCGCTCGGGTGCAAAGACGCCGCAAACAGCTCGCGGGTTCAGCGCCATCACCGACCAGCGGTAAACCCGGTTGCTCAGCAATTGTCCCGAACCATTGTACAAAAAAGTCGTATCGTTCACCCAAAAATCCTCCACCGTGGTTCCCAACCATCGAATCCGTAACACATAAGCCGTGGCACCGGGCACGGCCTTCCAGCGAAACCGCAAATAATGAAGGGGCCTACCGTAGGTGCTATCCAAGGGTTCGATTAAAGAGGGAGCCCCCACCGTCGAATCATAAGCGGGCATTGCAGGGGTTAGCAAATAGGAACGAGGCCCGGTGGATGTGACCGTCGCCCGCATGGTTGCTTTTTGTTCCACCGTAAACGAATCTTGGCAAGCATCATTGGCATAACTCATGTACAATCGACCCAGCGGTTGAAAAGCATCGTTGTTGATATCCACGGCCGCTCCCCCACCGTTGGGGCAATTCCAACGCGCATCCCGAAAATCCGCCGGTGTATCGCAAAAACGATCCCCCGCGGTAGCGCAATTGGACGGCAAACGAGGGGCTGTTTCGTTGGGATTTCGGGTCACTCGTTCGGCCCAGGTGGCCTGTGGGTTGGATGAGGTTTGGTCAAAGGGATGGGGCAAGTTCAAAAAATGCCCCATTTCATGAGCCAGAGTTGAGTTACCCGGGTTGGAACAAGCCAGGGCCATGTAAATCGCTCCTTGACGGTTGGTCTGGGATGGGGACCCCGTACCGGGATAATACGCAAAGCCACAAAGAGACATGGCCGACAAACTCAAAAAATAAACATTGATACTCCCCGCAACATTGTATTGGGTGTTGATCTGATCAACGGTCCCAAAATTGGGTAGGTTGTACCAGGCCGAATTGTTTATCAAATTGGGATTGCCTTTCCAGTAAAACTGAATTCCGGTGCTACGAAATTTTTGGTTCAATTCACAAAGAATGGTCGCAAAAGTCGAAAGGGGGTAACGACCCGATCCGTTGTTATTCGCCAACAAATGCAATTGGAGGGGGAGGTAAATGACGGAGGCATTGTTCTCGGTCCCGTACACGGGCTCCAAAAGGCCCTCCCTTCGTAGGTTTTCGATGTACGAAAAAACCGAGGGGGGTGCGGGACCTGTTCCGCAGGGTTGAACCGGGTTGGGGGCTTGAGCCAAGGCCGTACCTCTCCCCCATCCCAACACCAAAATCGTTAAAAAAAAGGCACCTGCGAGCCCAAAACCAGAAGGAACCCTTTTAAACAACATGTGTTAATCTTTGACGCAACGAACCGAAAAACCAAAGCGTTGATCGTAGCTAACCCGGTCCACCGCCGCATTGCCATACCAAATCAAACGGGCCCACGCCACGCCTGCTCCGGCTGCAGACGAACTCCACCACCCTCCATAATCCGATAAAGAAAAAAAACTTCCGTTGGTGGCCCGGTAACCACCTGGCAGAGCGGTGAATCCGCTGGAATTGGACGCATTTGTATTCGGTGCGGTCCAGCCTCCCACGGTGGGTAACATGCCCGTGCTTTTGAGGGCACCACCCGCCCAAGAATCCCCGCCCAAGAAGGTTACGAGGTTGGTCCACTCCGCATCGGAAGACACATGCCAACCGGTTGGACACAAACCCCGACTGTCATTCACAGCATACCCATTGTAAAGCCGGCCGTACGTTGTACCATTGGTTGTGCTGTTGTTATAATTACACCAGGACCCTGTCGAAGAACTGTTGGCTTGGGACCAGGTGGTGTTGCTGCTGGTATTTGGGATAATGTTACCGTTCCTGTATCGGCCCACGCGAAGGTTGCTTCTTGTCCAGCATTGTTGACCAATTTGAACGGTGTTATAAACATTTCCATCCGTGTCCGAAACGGTCGAAGTTCCACACGAAAAAGCCGGAACCAAAGAACCTGTAACAAAACTAATCGTATTTCCATACACCACCACCCCGTTGGCACCTTGGGCATAGGCCCTTACAAAATAGGTGGTTGATGGAATCAAACCCCTCAAAACCACCACGAAGGAACCCAAACCCGAGCCATTTTCGGTTCTGGAATTCCCCATATTGGGGTTGGGCGTTGTTCCGTAACACAGGCCCCGAAGAAGGACCCCTTTCCCCCCATCGCTGAGGACATTCCCCCCCACCAAGGCGCTATCCAAACCCACCTGGCTGGGCGCAGTCGTCACCACGGACGGCAAACAAAACGAGGTGGGATTGGAGTTCTGGGCTTGCCCCCAAAACGGAGCGGCCACCACAAAGAGACTAAAAATGAGCTTTTTCATGCAAACCTGATTAATGAAATGAAAAGATTACCGGACCGAATTTAAACCAAAGTTTTGGTCCTCCATCCACCGACGATGAACGAAAACCAGCCTACGTCGTCATGATGACTCCGTCGTTAAGGGCACAGCATCCTCCCATGCACGTCATCGTCCTGGGCACACCAGAAAAAAAGCCCACGATTGGGGTCGTGGGCTTGATAGGTGATGTCGGGGTGGCCAGATTCGAACTGACGGCCTCCTGCTCCCAAAGCAGGCGCGATACCGGGCTACGCTACACCCCGAAAAGTCGGCAAATATACACGGAAAAGAGGCTTGATGACCTTTGTGAAGGGTCGGTTGTGAATTCGCCCAAAACAAGAATCTTTAGCCGGAACAAGAGGTGCCTGCCACATGGTCCAGACCTTCCACCGAACGAAGGGCCGAATACCCCCCTTCGATATTGACAAGGTTTCGGTAACCGCGGGCTTCCAGCAAAGAAACCAGAATGAGCGAACGGTAACCACCGGCGCAATGGACCAAGGCCCTCCGGGAAGGTTCCAAGGGGGGCTGGGCGGTCAAAACATCGTCCAAGGGGTACAAAAGAGCTTGCTTTAGATGACCGGCATTGAATTCCCCTGGTCGGCGGGCATCCAAAATCAGGGGGGAACCATCGGCCAAAAGGCCCGGAACATCCTGCGCTGCCACGGAAGCGGTGCTTTGGACTTCAAAGTCGGCTTGCTGCCAAGCGGCCACCCCGCCCTGCAGATAACCCAGGGCCTGGTGATAGCCAACGCGGGCTAGGCGGGTCACCGCTTCCTTCTCGCGGCCTTCTTCGACCACCAAAAGAAATTTTTGGTTGATATCCGGGAAAATACTTCCCACCCAGGGAGCGAATTGCCCATCCAGCCCAACAAAGATGGAACCGGGTAGGTGCGCATGGGCATAGGCCGAAGGGGATCGGGTGTCCAAAAGGACCACCGACGGATCAGCCGCCAAGGTTTTGAACTGAACAGGCCCCAAGGGTTGGAGTCCCCGGTCCAAAACAAGGTCCAAGGCCTCGGTACCCGCTTTGTTGAAATGTACATTGTGAGGGAAATAGGCCGGTGGGGCGGCAATTCCGGTGGTCAATTCCTTCACAAAAGCCTCTTCGGTCAATTGAGCTTGAAGGGCGTAGTTCACCTCCTTCTGGTGTCCCAGGGTGTCGAAAGTTTCTTTGCTCATGTTTTTGCCGCAGGCCGAACCGGCACCGTGGGCGGGGTAGACCAGAACAGAGTCAGGCAAAGGCATGATTTTGGTGCGCAATGAACGATAAAGGGTCGCGGCCATTTCCTCGGGGGTCGCCGTGGCTCCCGCGGCCAAATCGGGACGGCCCACATCGCCGATAAAGAGGGTATCCCCGCTAAACAAAGCGTGCGGCTGACCCTCTTCGTCCCGCAACAGGTAACACGTGCTCTCCGGCGTATGCCCCGGGGTGTGCAGGACCTCAAGGCTCAGCTTCCCGAACCGCAGCACCTCCCCATCCTTGGCGATATGCGCCTCAAACCCCGGCTTCGCCTCCGGGCCAAAAACCACAGGGGCCCCGGTCGCCGCCGCTAAATCCAGGTGTCCCGAAACAAAATCGGCGTGGAAATGGGTCTCCAAAACGTATTTAATCTTGGCTCCGTCCTGCTCCGCACGCTGCAAATAAGGTTCCACTTCGCGCAGTGGGTCAATGACCACGGCCTCCCCTTCGCTTTCGATATAATAGGCGCCTTGGGCGAGGCAAGAGGTGTAAAGTTGTTGCAGTTTCATGGTATGATGGATCGATGTTGGTTCCAAAAACAAGGTCTATTGCACAAAAATAGGGCCCGAAGGCCCTAAATCTTGAAACCCAGCGGTGAGAGAGGGATTCGAACCCTCGGTACAGTTTCCCGTACGACAGTTTAGCAAACTGTTGGTTTCAGCCACTCACCCATCTCACCTTTTGCCCTTGGAATGCGCCCTCACGGGCTAAAGGACCGCAAATATACGCCGAAAAAGCCAAAGCGAAATCCTCGAATTTGCCAACCAAAACAATAGAATTGTTAACAGTTAAATAACTCAAAGATGATTTTAAATTTTAGTTCTATAGTGATTTTAGAATTGCCAAAAAATTGATGTTTCTAGCCCACAACCGCATTGACAACCCAAAGCCCATTCCAGTGAAAAAGCCCATCCAGCAGCTCAAAACCACCCCCATCAATTACCATAGGACCCTCTCCAAATGGGTATTGGTAGTTTTGTCTTCGTTCTTTCTGTTAATGATTCCTGGTTTGTCTTGGTCCCAAATTAGCATATCGGGCACCTCGGCGATTACCCAAAACTTTGACTCGTTGGGTACATCAGGAACTGCAACATTGCCGGCTGGTTGGAAAATGTCAGCAGCCGGAGCCGGAACATCGGCCGGATACAGCACAAGCGGCAATTTGACAGCTGTCAATCTCCAAGCAAGCTCAGGCAGTCCTGCAACCGGTGGTCGCTATAACTGGGGCTCCTCATCCAGCGAACGCGCTCTTGGCTTTATGACCTCTGGTTCTTATGCCAGCCCCAACGCCATCATGGTTGCTTTCAAGAATTCGACCGGAAGCACCATCACCGGCTTCAGCATCTCCTTTGACTACGAACGATATCGAATCAACACAGCCGCTGCTTCAGTTACGTTTTCGAGGTCCACCAACGGATCCACATGGACATTGGATACCTCTGGCCAATCCGGATCTTTTGCGACCGGATCAATCTCCTATAGCTTTCCAGGCACAACGGTCAGAAAATCATTTTCTGTAAGCGCAATATCACTCGCTCCGGACTCGCTCTATTACTTCAAATGGGATTTTAATACCACTGGCAGCAGTAGTCAAGGAATAGGCCTTGATAATTTTAGCCTAACTGCAACCACGGCCCCTGCGGCGACACCCAATATCGAACTAAGC
>JAIXRA010000041.1 GCA_027485465.1 Bacteroidota bacterium
GCCTCAGTCGGCCATCGTACATGGTAAGCAAAATACCCTCCACACTCAGCTTGGGATTAAAGCGGCTTTGAACAATTTTGATGGTATTGAGCAATTTGCCCAATCCTTCGAGGGCAAAATATTCGCATTGGACGGGAACGATGACGGAATGCGCCGCGGTCAGGGCATTGACGGTGATCAGCCCCAGGGATGGTGAACAATCAATGATCACAAAATCAAATCGCTCAAGAACCCCATCAAGGGCATGTTCCAAAATCCGCTCTCGCTGAGGACGGTTGATCATTTCGATTTCCGCACCGACCAAGTCGATGGAGGAAGGCAAAATACTTAAGCGCTCCGCCTGGGTTGGGATGCAGGTATCAAGAACGTTCAGGTCGTTGACCAAGCATTCGTAGAGGCCCGCCTTCACGGTTTTGGGGTCGATGCCCAGGCCCGAGGTGGCGTTGGCCTGGGGATCCGCGTCGATCAACAGGACACGGTATTCCAAGATGGCCAGGGCCGAGGCCAAGTTGATGGCGGTGGTGGTTTTGCCAACCCCTCCCTTTTGGTTCGCTACGGCGATTATTTTACCGTTTGACATGAAGGGTCGTCTTGGTTAGAAATAGAAGGAATGGAGGTGAGACCTGCAATGTATTTTTGGAGCTTGAAGCCCAAAGATACACCGACGATTCTAGCCCTGCTGCGTTCCCTAGGCGCTTCCTTGGGGCTGATTCGATGGACCGTTTGGGCGGGCCTTGGATGGGCAGGTTGCGCAGGCCTTGGATTGGCAGGGTGCGTAGGCCTCTCCCAGGATACCGACTTGAATGTTTTTCATTACAACCAAGAAACTCCGATACGAAGCTTGGATCCCGCCATGGCCCGGGATCAAGCCGGTAATTGGACAGCGAGGCTCCTGTACAACCGTTTGGTGGAATTGGGTCCGGACCAAAACCCGGTTCCCTCCCTGGCCCACCGCTGGGAAATCCTCGATGAAGGTCGCCTTTACCGATTTCACCTAAGGGATTCGGTCTTTTTCCACGAAAACCCCTGCTTTGGTCCTGCCAAAACAAGGCCACTGCGGGCAGGAGACGTGGTGTATTCCCTGCAACGCCTTCAAGACCCGTCCACGGCATCGCCGGGAGCCTGGATCTTTCGGGATAAGTTGGCCCCGCAAGGCATGACCGTGGTGGATTCGCTCACCCTGGAAATCCATCTTTCGCAGCCCTTCCCTCCCTTGCTCGGTTTGTTGAGCATGGGGTATTGTTCGGTCACCGCACCGGAAGCCACCCAGCGTTATGGTCGCGATTTTCGATCTCATCCGGTCGGAACAGGACCCTTTGCGCTGCATACCTGGTTGGAGGGGGAAGGCCTGGTCCTATCCCGCCACCTTCGGTATTTCGAGAAGGATGCTCAAGGCCAACGCCTCCCCTACTTGCAGGCCGTACAAATTCACCAATGGACCGACAAGAGCACGGCCGCCATGGCCTTTTTGCAGGGCAAAATAGATTTGTTATCGGGTTGGGAGCCTGCTTTTCAACGACGATTTTTTGACGATGAATTGCAACTCAAACCTGATTTTGAAGGCCATTTTCAGGTGGTCCGTGGACCTTACTTTAACACTGAATACCTGGGCTTTCTGTTGGACTCCAGCGCCCGCGGTGCCAACAGGGCTTTGTTAAACCCGTTGGTTCGGCAGGCTCTGCATCATGCGACCGACCGGGTCACCTTGGTGCGGTCCCTGCGCCGAGGTGTAGGCTATCCAGGTCACGGTGGGCTGCTCCCGCCCGGTCTCCCCGGTTTTGATTCAACCTCTTTGAATCCAAAGACTTCCAATCCTTACCAGCCCCTTTTGGCCAGTGAAATCCTACGCAAAGCAGGTTACGGACCCACGCATCCATTGCGTTTGGTTTTGGAGACCAACCCGTCCTACGCCGATATCGCCCAATACCTGCAAAGCCTTTGGGCTCCGCTCGGGATCCAAGTCGAAATCAAACTGAGCCAAGGTCCGGCGCTCCGTCAATTAATCAGCGGAAAAGAAGCGTCTTTCTTTAGGGCCAGTTGGATTGCCGATTATGCCGATGCCGAAAATTACCTGGCCCTGGCCTACGGACCCAACCAAGTGCCCAACGGACCGAATTATACGTGCTACCAAGACAGCACCTACGATCGACTGTATCAAAAAGCCCTTCAGACAACCGAAGTTCAGGAACGCAATGCCTTGTACCGTCGAATGGATGCTCGAATTCAGGAAGCGCGACCTTTGATTGTATTGTATTACGACATGATGCTGCAATTGTTGGCAAAAGGATGGGAAGGCTGGCATGTAAGTCCCTTGAATAGTCCGGACTTTCGCTACCTTCGCCGCGTTCCAACCCGATAAGGTCGTGATTCCCACCAACCGCACCCTGCTCAGGGACCACTGGGTTCTGGCTTGGCCCATCATCTTGGGACAAATGAGCCATATGGCCCAATCGGTGGTGGATTCGGTAATGGTTGGAGGCTTGGGGGCCGTGCCCCTGGCCGGGGTATCGGTGGCCGTAGGGGTCTTTAATGTGCTTCTGGTTTTTGGTATTGGGTTATCGCTGGCGGTCACCACGCTGAGCGCCCATGCGCGAGGTCAAAACGATACCGAAGAAGGCGGGAGGGTTTTGTTGCATGGCTTTTGGGTCTGCCTATTGGCAGGGTTCTTGATGCAGGGATTCCTCATGCTGGGCATGCCCTGGTTATCGCTTTTGAACCAAAAGCCGGAAGTTGAAGCGCAGATGCGCATTTACCTCCAGACTTTGGGGTATTCCTTTTTGCCCATTATGCTTTTTCAGGCTTTTCGGCAGTTTATTGAAGGATTGGA
>JAIXRA010000062.1 GCA_027485465.1 Bacteroidota bacterium
AGGGGACGATGCCCAATGAAAAAAACGATGCACCGGGGGCAGCCCGGGCCATGGACGGTACAGGGCCCAGCACCACAAGGCCGAGGCCAACAACAGAAGCAAACGGGTGCGCACACACGAAAGTAAAGCCCGATTTTGGTATTTTGGGATTAATATTGGTGGCTTTTTGCGAATTAGACCTACAAACTCGGCCTTTTTGAATCCCAACGTTATGAAATCAATCGGTACATCAACTTTTTGTTTTTTGCGCCTTTGGCCCTCCTTCCTGCTGTTTTTGGGGGTCTGTTTGGGGTCCTTTCTCCAACCGGCCTTGGCCCAAAACGGGGGACCAGCGCAGAACAGCGGCGGTGCAGCAGTGATTCGGGGCGAAATCCGGGATGCGCGTACCGGGCAGCCCTTGGTAGGGGCTTCGGTCGTGATTCGAGGCACAACGCAAGGGGCGACCACGGACCTCAACGGGAAATTCAGCATCGAAGGCAACCTGGTGAACGGGCAATCCTACCCGTTGGTGATTTCGTACATTGGTTATAACACGGCCAACATCAATGGTATAGCCGGTGGCAAGTCCTTGATAATCAAAATCGAAGAGAGTGCGATGGATTTGCAGGGTGTCGAGATCGTGGATTCCCGCATTTCAGAAAAACAAAAGGAATCCGCCTTGACGGTGGAAGCCATGGATATCCTGGCCGTGAAGGAAACGCCTTCGCCTTCGTTTTACCAGGGATTGGGTAACATGAAGGGGGTGGATTTGACGACGGCTTCTTTGGGTTTTGTGATTATCAACACCCGTGGTTTTAATTCAACCTCCCCGGTTCGGTCGCTGCAATTGATTGACGGGGTGGACAACCAGGCACCGGGGCTGAATTTTTCGTTGGGTAATTTTTTGGGGGTTTCGGAATTGGATATCCAAAAAGTGGACCTGGTGGTGGGGGCTTCGTCGGCCTTTTTTGGCCCGAATGCTTTCAACGGGGTGATTAACATGAGTACACGCTCGCCCTTTCAGCACCAGGGCATCAACGCCAGCATCAAAGTAGGCGAAAGAGCCCTAACCGAAACGGCCATCCGTTACGCCTGGGCCAACAAGGACCGGAACGGAAACGACAAAATGGGTTGGAAGTTTAACATGTTCTACCTCAAGGCCAACGACTGGAGGGCGGAGAATTACGGGCCATCCACGGCCTCCCAGAATCCCAAAGGCGCTCCCGGGGGTTACGATGCGGTGAATGTGTACGGGGACGAGGACGAAGGCCGTTTCAACGATGCCCGGGCCGAAGCTTTGCAATTGCCCGGTCTAGGAATATTCTATCCATCGGGGTACCGCGAAGCGGATTTGGTGGATTACGACATCAACAACCTCAAGTTGAACACGGCTTTTCATTACATGCTCAAGCCCAAAGTGGAGTTCATTGCTTCGTCCAATTTTGGAATGGGGACCACGGTGTACCAAGGTGAGAATCGCTTCAGGCTCAAGAACATCCTCTTTTTTCAAAACCGTTTGGAATTGCGCAAAGAGGATGATTGGTTTATCCGGGCCTATGCGACCAACGAGGATGCCGGGGATTCCTACGACGCGGTGGCCACCGCCAAAAGGATGAAGGAAACCTTTCATACCCTGGATATTTGGAACAAATCTTATGCCGCGGTTTGGCAAACCTCGATTCTGGATTCCATTTATGGAATCGGTGGAAATCCAGGTTTGTTACCCGACCATTGGCGGCCCTACCGGGGTTCCTTCGCGGGCATTCCAACGGCTTTGGGCGATAGCCTCAACTACTTTTTGAATGCGCCCGGTGCGGCGGAGGCGTTGGCCCGTTGGCACAACGAAGTTCGTTTTAAGGTGAACAACGGTTACCAAACGGGAAATATTAGGGATGCCAACCCCTTGCCCTTTGCCTTGCCGGGATCGGCGGCTTTTGATTCGCTGTTTAACGTAATCACCACGACCCTACCCAACAAAGGCCGGGGCGGCACCTTGTTTTACGATAAATCGGCTTTGTACCATGTTCAGGGCGAAAAGCGTTTTAAGCCCATCGAAAACATGGAAGTGGTGGTCGGTGGTAGTTTCCGTCAATACCGGCCGGATAGCCGTGGAACCATTTTTAGCGATACCGTCCGTCTAAGCTACCAAACAAAGGATTCGTCCTACATGGTTTGGAATCCCTTGATTTTGGACAGTGTTTTGGTGACAAAGCGGGATACCATCGGCAGAACCGAAACCCCTACCAGCATTGTCAACAGCGAATACGGTTTGTATGGGGGCGTCGAATACCGATTCAAAAATCTGGGTTCGGTTCGCTTGCCGTTTGGGGGCAAGGACTTACCCCTCGGGGACCTCAAAATCAATGCGACCTTTAGAACAGACAAGAACGTGAATTTCAAGCGGGTGTATTCGCCGGCGGTTTCGATGGTTTTGACGCCCAACCAAAAACATGTCTGGCGTCTGTCTGTTTCATCGGCGGTGAGGAACCCGACCCTCGCCGATCAGTACTTGTACTACAATGTGGGTCCAGCCATCCTGGTGGGCAATGTGTCGGGCTTTGATTCGTTGATTACCCTGAATTCGTTTCTGGATTATTTGGGGACAACGCCGACGACGGACAAGCTGAAGTACTTTGATGTCAAACCCATACAGCCCGAACAGGTCCGGACCGTGGAATTCGGTTACCGGGGCATGTTCAAAAAACTTTATTTGGATGCGGGGTATTACCACAGCTGGTACACCAATTTTATTGGCTTTAATATCGGGGTGCAGTCCAAGTTCCAAACAGGTATTGGGGGCGGCTTTCCTATTCGGGAGACGCTGCGGATTTACCGGGTGGCGGCCAACGCAACGGGAATTATTACAACACAAGGTTTCTCGTTGGGGGGTAATTATTATTTGAATCGGGAATTAGCGGTGAATTTTAATTATTCCTGGAACAAATTGGTAAATGCCGGCAAAGACACGGTGATTATTCCGGCGTTCAACACCCCTGAAAACAAATACAACATTGGACTGAGCGGCCGTGATATGATAACCGAAATCCCTTTGCCGGGTGGAGGTTCTTATACGTTGGCGAATTGGGGCTTTAACATCAATTACAAATGGATCCAGGGCTTTGTATTTGAGGGTTCACCTCAGTTCACAGGCCCGATTGATAGCTACGGGATGGTGGATGCCCAAATCAACAAAACCTTTCTCAAGCTCAACACCACCCTCAAGTTGGGGGCCTCGAATTTGTTGAATAACAAGGTGTTCCAGGTGTACGGTGGGCCTCTGGTGGGTCGCTTGGCCTACGTGTC
>JAIXRA010000024.1 GCA_027485465.1 Bacteroidota bacterium
CACAAAATCAGCTAGGTTTTGGGCCGGTGCCCCTTGATTTCCGCCTCCCATGGCCATGGCGTCCCTTTCGATTTGTTCCTGAAAGCGAAGCAGGGCCAAAGGATCGTTGCTGCGAGCCTTGGGTAGATCCTGAAGATTGATTTCGGTCACCCATCCCGCGTTGGCCGTGCGATTGTTGCGCTTGCTGGGGGACCAACCATTGGTCACAACCTGGTCCAAAGAGGTCGAACACGGCGCCATGATCCCGCCAGGACACATACAAAATGAATAAACACCCCTTCCGCCCACCTGCTCCACCACCGCGTACGATGCCGGGGGCCAGCCCTCGGTGAATGAGCTTGCGCGCCGGTACCTCCAATGGTTAATCCAAGCCTGGGGATGCTCAACGCGGACGCCCATGGCGAGGGGTTTGGCCTGAATATCCAAGCCAGCCCGCTGCAACATCTCAAAAACATCGCGTGCGCTGTGCCCTGTGCAAAGCATCACCGCTTGGACAGGGATACGTTCCCCGCTCTCCAACACCAAGGCCCGTATCAGACCCCGTTCCCGTTCTAATTCAACCACACGGCGGTTAAAATGAATCTGCCCCCCACAGGCGTTGATCGTCTGCCTTACCTGTTCAATCAAGGCCGGTAGTTTGTTCGTTCCAATATGAGGATGAGCGTCGTACATAATCTGGGGAGGGGCTCCCAAGGTCACCAAAAGGCGTAGAACCGAGGCAACATCCCCCCTCTTGGTCGAACGGGTATATAACTTTCCATCACTAAAGGTGCCCGCTCCTCCTTCTCCATAACAATAATTAGATTCAGGGTTGAGGCGGCCCTCCCGGCTAAGCATAGCCACATCCCGACGTCGTTCACGCACCGAACAACCCCTTTCCCAAACCACCGGACGCCAACCTCGTTCAAGGCAGCGCAAAGCGGCAAACAAACCAGCGGGTCCCGCACCAATGATGTGAAGCTCAGGCGCATTTTCGGCCAATGGCATGGGTTCATAGGGTTGGCCTGATGACGCAATGGCCTCCGGAGACCTGGAATCGGCGATCCGAACGTTGACGATGGGTCGAGGGCCCCTGGCATCCAAACTCCTACGAAGGATGGTCATATCGCCCGCTGGAATGACCGAAAAGCGATCCCGCAGATAACCTTCCAAATCCGAAACCCCGTACGCCTCCGCCGGATCCAGCTCAAAACACATTGATGACATCAAAATACCTCCCTTTACCTGCAAATATGAGAAGAGCTTGACCTTATCCACCGAAAAAACCCACTTATCCACCCAAAATCTAGGCTTATGCACCAAGCCAACCCGACACCCCGTAAAATGAGGAAAAGAAAAAACGCATAACAAAAAAGAGCGGCCGTCAAGAGCCTAAGTTTGTGACATGGAACCCACCAATACTTTGCTGAAAAAGCGCGGCGTGGGCCGCAGCGCACCCCTGAACATGCCTGGCCTGTCCGGCAAGTTACCACCGCAGGCCCTTGAAGTGGAGCAAGCGGTCCTAGGGGCCTTGATGCTCGAAAAAGAAGCCCTGTCCCAGGTCATCGATCTTCTGCATCCCGATGTTTTCTATGTGGAGAAAAATCGATGGGTTTTTGAGGCCGTTCGGCTTCTTTTTGAAAAATCCGAACCGGTGGATCTGCTAACGGTCACCCAAGAACTCAAGTCCATGGGGCGATTGGAAGAAGTGGGAGGCGCCTTTTACATCGCCGATTTAACCAACCGAGTCAGCTCGTCTGCCAACATTGATTACCATGCCCGCATTCTCCTTGAGAAATACATCCTGCGTGAATTGATTCACCTCTCCGGGGATATGTCCACCGAAGCTTTCGACGATACCACCGATGTCTTTGAATTGTTGGATCGCTGCGAAACCAAACTTTTTGGAATTGCCGATCGCAACATAAGACGCAATGGTGACGGGATTCACGATTTGGTCCAAAAAGCATTCAAACAAATCCAAGCCGTTTCTCAACAGGCGGATGGATTATCTGGAATCCCCTCCGGATTTACCGAATTGGATCGATTGACCTCTGGCTGGCAGAGGGGAAGCCTGAACATTATCGCAGCGAGACCCGGTATGGGTAAAACCGCTTTTGTGCTGAGTCTGGCTCGCAATGCCTCGGTCGATTTTCAAAAAGGTGTAGCGTTTTTTTCGCTCGAAATGTCGGGGATTGAATTGATTAATCGCCTTTTGTCTTCTGAAACCGAAATTGAAGGCGAAAAACTCAAAAAAGGCAAACTGGCTCAGCACGAATGGATTCAATTGACCAGTCGCACCGACAGCCTCACCAGGGCACCCCTCTACATTGACGATACCCCCCAGCTCACCCTTTTTGAATTAAGGGCCAAGTGCCGAAGGCTCAAATCCAAACACGACATTCAACTCATTGTTATCGATTACCTGCAACTGATGGGTGGAGGTTCCAACGATGCATCGGGCATGAATCGCGAACAAGTGATCGCCTCGATTTCCCGTGGACTCAAAGCTCTGGCCAAAGAACTGGAAGTCCCCGTCATAGCGTTGAGCCAGTTAAGCCGTCAGGTTGAAGTCAGAGGCGGCAACAAAAAACCCATGTTATCGGATCTCCGAGAATCAGGCGCCATCGAACAAGACGCAGATATGGTCATGTTTATCTACCGTCCCGATTATTACAACATGGAAGGCGAGGGGTCCCCGGACCAGGCCCAAATCATTGTCGCAAAACACAGGAATGGTCAAACCGGGGAAATTAATTTGAGGTTCCAAGCCAAATACGCCCGATTTGTGAATCCAGGAGGTTCGGGAGGCCCTGCTGATTTTGCAGGCGATCGCCGGGATCCCAACGAGCCCAACAACCCTTTCAGGGGTTTGGATCGAACCTTTCCATCCCGTTTGAATGAGATGGATGAAGGACCTGCTCCTTACTAACGAACCTTCTTGGGGATGACAGACCCTCGCTTGATGGAAGAGCCCGTGATTCCCACGGCATGGGGTGCTTTTTTGGAAGAATGCGGAGCGTTGGAAGCTTTGGCTGATCCTCTCAAAAACCTACGAAAGTCCCTTGAACGAAACGAGGTCGTTTATCCTAAAACCACGAATCTTTTTCGGGCCCTGGAAGTCTTGCCCCCGGAAGGGGTCCGGGTCGTCTTGATGGGTCAGGACCCCTACCCTGGGGCGGGCCTGGCGACCGGATTGAGCTTTGCAGTACCGGATGATGCCCCATCGCCACCCTCCTTGGTCAACATCGCCAAAGCCCTGCAATGGGATCAACAAGCTTGCATCAACGAGGGTCAAGCGGAGCTCATGGAGGAGCCCATCCGGTGGTTGGAGCAGCGCGACCCCTTGGGCCGCATCCCCGATCTGGAAAATTGGGCCGAACAAGGAGTGCTCCTGCTCAACGAAACGTTGACCGTGCGCGCAGGCGTTCCGG
This sequence comes from Bacteroidota bacterium, assembly GCA_027485465.1. Taxonomy (GTDB): domain Bacteria; phylum Bacteroidota; class Bacteroidia; order UBA7662; family UBA7662; genus SYHX01. Next base: position 3,414 of record JAIXRA010000024.1, read on the forward strand.
GTTCGCATCGGGATTGGGGTTGGGGGCGTTGGACGGCCAAGGTCTTGGAAGGTTTGGCGAAATCCGGAAAACCCATGGTATGGTTGTTATGGGGCAAAGAAGCCCAAAAGCATCGCAACCCTGCCGTTCATTGCCTGGATACGGTGCATCCTTCCCCGTTGTCGGCCTATCGTGGATTTGTACAGTGTCGGCATTTTTCGCAGACCAATCAACTTTTGAGAGCTTATCTTTAGGGCTATGACCAAAGCACCTTTCTGGACCTCCAAGAGAGTCCTGGAATTGGAAGAATCCCAAACCCTGGCCATGGCAGCACGCAGCCGGGCCTTGGCCGAACAAGGGATCGAAATCATCAACCTAAGTTTGGGTGAGCCGGATTTTGACACCCCGGAGCATATCAAGGCCGCAGCCTGCCGTGCCGTCGAGGATAACTATTCGCATTACACCCCGGTGGCCGGGTACGCTGATTTGAGGCAGGCCGTTTGTCACAAAATGAGCCATGAATTGGGATGGAATGTAGGGCCCGGCCAAGTGATCTTCAGTACAGGGGCCAAGCAGAGTCTGATTAATGTCTTGTTATCCGTGCTGAATCCGGGGGATGAAGTTTTGTTGCCTGCACCTTACTGGGTCAGTTATGCCGGAATGATTCAAATGGCCGAAGCCAAAGCCGTGGTCGTCGTGGGAAGCCCCGCCAACGGTTACAAAGTCCTGCCCGAGCAATTGGAAGCGGCCATCACCCCCAAGACCCGATTGCTTTTGTATTCGTCCCCTTGCAACCCCAGCGGGGCCGCGTACCATGCTGATGAATTGGGAGCCTGGGCCGACGTATTGCGTCGCCATCCAGGGATTTTGGTGGTATCGGATGAAATCTACGAGCACATACGTTTTGAGGGCACCCATGCCAGCATCGTTCAACAAGAAGGCATGAAGGACCGGACCGTGGTGGTCAATGGGATGTCCAAAGGGTATGCGATGACCGGTTGGCGGCTTGGTTACGCGGTGGCTCCACCCGAAATCGCCGAAGCCTGCGTCAAATTGCAAGGTCAGTACACCTCCGCAACCTGCTCCATTGCCCAGCGGGCTGCCTTGGCCGCCCTGAGCGGAACGATGGAACCCACCTACCGAATGCGGGAAGCCTTCCGCCAACGAAGGGACTTGTTTTATCAGGCCTTGCAAGGTCTATACGGCTGGGAATGTCCCCTGCCTCAGGGCGCCTTCTACCTTTTTCCTCGTATTTCAGACTGGTTCAAACTTCCCTGGAGGGGAGAACCCCTGGGCCATGCCGAAAGGGTGGCGGAATTTCTGTTAGAGGAGGCCCGAGTTGCAACCGTAGCAGGCGATGCCTTTGGTTGCCCTGACTGCCTTCGTTTGTCAACGGCCAGTTCAGAAGACAAACTTTTGGAGGCCGCCCGTCGAATCCGGACGGCCATCGAAGAAAGATTGGTTGAGCACCGTGTCGGCTGAGCTTCCGCTTTGGCCCTCGCTTCGCATCTTGGTGGCCGGGGATTTGATCCTGGACACCTACGGGATTGGTCATGTCAGCAGGCAGTCCCCCGAAGCGGCCGTTGAAGTATTGGATCTTTTTGAATGGCAACACCGTGTAGGAGGCTCCGGCAATGTCGCCCTCAACTTGGCGGGATTGGGTCTTGATGTTCATCTTTTGGCCACGGTTGGGCAAGATCCTGAGGCAGCGATCCTTCGGGACTTACTCCAAAACGCTGGGATTAGCGACCGCTTTTTGGGTTCCCTTTTGGATGTTCCAACCACCCACAAAACTCGATTCTTGGACGGAAAGAGGCACCTTTTGAGGGTGGATCGTGAACAAAGAAACCCTCAGCATCCGGCCATTGATCTCCTTTTGGAACAGGGACTGGACCTGGCGCTGGAAGGTTGCGATGCCATGGTTTTGCAGGACTACGAAAAAGGTTTTTTCAACCCTGAGCGTATTGCTCGCTTCATCCAAAAAGGCCGAGAACGAGGGATTCCGATTTGTGTAGACCCCAAATACCTGCACTTTTGGGAATTCAAGGGGGTGGACTTGTTCAAACCCAACCTCAAAGAACTGGAACAGGCCCTCGATCGCAAGATTCAAACCGAGTCTTCGGATTTGGAAGAGGCCTGCGCCGAAGCCAGGGAACGACTGTCTTGTCGTTTGTTGCTGGTTACCATGGCGGACCAGGGGCTCTGTTGGATGGATGAACAAGGATTTGGTCGCCTCCAAACAAGCCCTGTTGAAGTGGTGGATGTCTGCGGTGCTGGAGACTCGGTGATCGCAGCTGCTACCTGCGCCTATGCCTCGGGCATGGCTGTACAGGATATTGCGGCTTGGTCCAACCTCTGCGGTGGGCTGGCCTGCCTCAAATCCGGCACGCAGCCTTTAGTTTTGGCGGAAGTTCTAAGCCATTTGAATTCCCGCCCCTCCTAAAAAGTCGGCCTTGCCTTTTTTTCAATCCACCTGGTTTCTTCGCTTGCTCCGATGGCAAGCGCCGGTAGAAGGTGTTTTGGTTTGGATACGAACCATCGGCACCTTGGCATCGGTGGCCTTGATGGTTTTGTACTTTGGGTTCCCTTTGAGCCTGGAAGGCCAATTTGAAGTCATCAATTACCAAAATTCACTGATAGGGATTTTTGGGATTCGTTATCTCATTCGCTGGCTCTACGCACGTTTTGACTTGAATTATTCGGTATCGAACCCTTTGGAAACTCTACTGCTGGGCCTTTGGGCTTTGGAGGGTCTCTTTGCCGGGGTCGGACACCCATGGTTTTCGAGCCAGGTAGTTTCCTTCGATCAGCTTCTCCCCTACGCTTGGTTTGTGCATACCCTGGCCGTTGGATTGGCCGGACAGGAGATCGTACGCCTCAGCAATTCAGTCGTCACCATTCAACTCAAACCAGCTGCAACCCTTATCTTTTCTTTTCTTGTGTTAATCTTAGCAGGGACAGGACTGCTGATGTTGCCTCAAATGAGCGTGGGACGGTACGGACTAGGGTTGGAGGATGCTCTTTTTACCTCGGTTTCTGCGGCTTGTGTTACCGGTTTGTCCACCATTGATGTTGGTCAGGTCTTAACCCTCAAAGGTCAATGGGTTTTGTTGGGGCTCATTCAGTTGGGTGGCATTGGCATTCTAACTTTTGCAACTTTTTTTGCGCTTTTTTTAAAAAAAGGAGTGGGAATTTCCCACCAAGCCATGATCAAGGATTTTATGTCCGAAGAGACCTTGTTTGACGCCAAAAAACTTTTGGGCCAAATCATCTTTTTTTCATTATTCTTTGAATTGGGTGGCGCCCTCCTGATCTATCTATCCTGGCCGGTGGAGGCCCCTTTTGCTGATCAGCCATCGGTCAAGGCCTTTCATTCCATCTTTCATTCAGTTTCAGCCTTTAACAATGCGGGCTTTGCGCTGTACACCGCCGGCTTGGCAGAACCCTTCCTTTACCATGCCCCTGTTCTAAGGGTGGTTATTGCTTTGTTAATCGTATTTGGAGGCCTGGGATTTCCAGTCCTGCGCGATCTTTTTGGTTACCGTCAGATGGTAGACCGGCTGCGTGCTCCCTGGAAAAAATGGAAGCTATCGACTCGTATTTCGGTGTGGACGGCCGTAATCCTGCTTTTGTTTGGAACCTTGGTCTTTGGTGTTTTGGAAGTCAGGGTCGGAGGAACGCTGGAGGGACAGAGCCCGGCTCGGGTTTTGATTGATTCTTTTTTTGCATCGGCTTCCGCTCGAACAGCAGGCTTCAATACATTGGATGTGTTAAGTTTTGGAGTGCCCGCCTGCCTGCTCATGATCTTCTTGATGTTCATCGGTGGAGGGTCCGGCTCGACAGCGGGCGGTATCAAAACCTCCACCTTTACGCTCTTGGTCCTGGCCGTTTGGTCAACAATCCGTGACAAAAGGCAATTAGAACTTGGCGGACGCTCCATCCCTTTTGATCTCCTCAACAAGGCGTATACCATTTTCTTTTTTTCGGCATCCTATGTCTTTGGCTGCACCTTTGTTTTGGCGGTTTTGGAGCCCACGATTCCCATCCTAGACCTGGTTTTTGAAGAAGTTTCGGCCTTTTGCACGGTAGGCCTAACCCGGGGCCCCACGATGGCCATGGGGTCGGCAGGCCGAGCAATTCTGATGTTATCCATGTTTGTAGGTCGAGTCGGCACCCTCACCTTGGCCTTTGCCCTGGCCTCCAAAAGCGAGAACCAGAATTACAGTTACCCCAAAGCGCACGTGCTCATCGGTTAAGAAGAGCGAAGGCGATGGGTTACGATTGGCGGATGGCTTCAACCGGATCCATGCGACCGGCCCGGACCGCCGGCAAAACACCAGCAATCAAGCCAATCAACGCCGATATCACACAGGCGGTGGTTACATTTTTCCAGAGCAACACCAATTCTTGGTCCAACCAGGCGTTGAGGACCAAAATCATCAGGCCAACCCCCATCAGACCCACGATCCCACCCATCAAACTAAGGACGACGGATTCTATCAAAAACTGCAAAATGACAAAAGAACGCTGGGCGCCCAGGGCCATCTGGATGCCAATTTGGGGAGTCCGCTCGTAGACCGAAACAAACATGATGTTGGCAATCCCAAAACCACCCACCAACAACGAAAATCCACCGACCAACCAACCAATGATACCGAGGGTGGCGAAGGTGTTTTGGAGTTGATTGGCGATGAGTGAAAGTTGATTAAGAGCGAAATTATCTTCTTTGCGGGGGGATAGCCGGCGTATGGCCCTCATGTGGCCCTTCAATTCGGCTTTGAACTCTGAAGCAGGCACGCCCGATCCCGGTTTGGTGATTAAGAGAGGATAAAAATCTTCAAAACGACTGCCTTTGGTTTTGCGTAGCCACTGCAAAGGCAGAAGTACGACCTCATCCAGGCTCGTATTGGCTGAATTGTTCCCTTCCAATCGAACGACACCGACCACAAGGGCCTTCTGGCCCATGGCTTGTAGGCTGCGTCCAATGGCTAACTCGGAACTCCCGAACAAATCCTTGGCCAATTGAGCGCCCAAAACCACCCTTCGAGCACCGGCAGCCGATTCAGAAGGCTGAAAAAAACGCCCTTGCTCCAATTCAAAAGATCTCAATTGGGGGTAATCGTGGGAAACACCGTAGGCTTTGACCTGTTCGCGAACGCGGCCGGTCGCCGTTAATTTGTCCAACTCCAAGTCCACCATCATAGCGACTTTGGCCCGGTTGCGGCTGCGCTGTTGCAATTCGATAAACTCGCGATACGATGGCTGGGGCCTGGCCATGTATTTCCACCAAGGATACTCCGAATTAAAGCCCCACGGCCACTTTTCGACATAAACGACATCGTTTCCCATGCTCGCCAAGGAACTCCGAATCTGCAATTCCCAGGAATCCACCAAGGTGAAAACTGTAATGACCGTGAAAATCCCTATCGAAATCCCCAACAAGGAAAGGAAGGTCCGCAAACGATTGGACCAAAGCGAGAAAAAGGCCATCTTAGCCCCTTCTCGAAAGGGAAACAACCCCATGCCTGTTTTTGAAACTGGACCCTGCAAAACGATTCGGATTAACGCCTCAAGTTTACATTATCTTTGGCCTTTCTTCCCAAAAAACACCCCTGCCCTTGAAATTATCCGAATTTAAGTTCGAGCTCCCCTCCAGCCTGATCGCTGCCCAACCGCTGCCCAACCGGGATGATTCTCGGATGATGGTCATCAACCGCAAAACCCAAACCATCGAACACCGGCAATTTCGGGATATCCTGGACCTGTTCGGCGAAGGCGATAGCCTGGTTTTGAACAATTCCAAAGTCTTCCGGGCCCGCATGTATGGCAACAAAGAGAAGACCGGCGCCATGATCGAAGTCTTTTTGCTAAGAGAATTGAACGCATCGATGCGCATGTGGGATGCCTTGGTCGATCCGGCACGGAAAATTCGAGTTGGCAACAAGCTTTATTTTGGAGAAAACGACGAGTTAATCGCCGAAGTGGTGGACAATACTACCTCCCGCGGCAGGACCATTCGATTCATTTTCGATGGTGATGACGAAGGTTACCGGAAAGCCCTCACCACCTTTGGAGAAACACCTCTACCCAAGGAAATGGGAAGGGATGTACAGCCCGAAGACGAGGAACGCTACCAAACCATTTTTGCCAAGAGGATTGGCGCTGTTGCTGCTCCTACTGCCGGCATGCATTTTAGCAGGGCCGTTCTCAAGCGCATGGAATTGAAAGGTATCGAAACACCTGAAATCACATTGCACGTTGGTCTCGGTGTCTTTAAGCCGGTCGAGGTCGAAGATCTTACCAAACACAAACCTGAATCCGAATTCTTTGAGGTGGATGAAACCGCGGCCCAAGTCATTAACCGCAGCCTTATGAACAACCACCGGGTCTGCGCCGTGGGAACCACCACCCTCCGGGCCTTGGAAGCCTCGATGTCGGCGGGTCGCAAAGTCAAACCCACGACCGGCTGGACCGATAAATTCATGTTTCCTCCGCACAATTTTCTATTGGCCGACTCTCTACTGACCAATTTTCAATTGCCTGAGTCAACGTCCCTCATGATCGCATCATCCTTTGCTGGTCAGGAGTTTTTGAGAGAAGTGTATCGTGTTGCGATCAGTGAAAAATATCGCTTTTTTGCTTACGGTGACGCGCTGCTGATCCTTTGATTGCGCTTCTGTTTCCTTTCTTGAAATCCTAGCCCTCTTCGATTTTTTTAATTTTCCCCTATGGAATGGTTGGTCTCTTTGTTAACCCTTACAATCCTGGAAATCGTCCTGGGAATCGATAACATTATTTTTATTTCCATCCTTACCGACAAACTCCCGGCCGTGGAGCGTCGCAAAATTCAGCGTCTAGGCTTGCTCTTGGCCCTTGTATTTCGGATTATTTTGTTGTTAAGCATTAGTTGGTTGTTAGGATTGACCGAAGCCCTGTTCACCCTGGGGCCTTGGACTCCCAGCACCAAAGACCTCGTCCTTCTGGGCGGTGGTCTATTCCTTTTGGCGAAAACAACCTCCGAATTACACACCAAGGTCAACCACTTGGAACATCGCGGAGACCCTGCCGATCATGATTCCTCCAAAAAGAAGGCTGCCAAAGCCGGCGCCTGGCTGATTGCTCAAATCGTCTTGATTGACATGGTTTTTTCCTTTGACTCTATCTTGACGGCCATCGGCCTGAGTGATCAGATCCAGGTGATGATTGCCGCGATTGTTATTTCGATGGGCGTCATGTTGGCTTTGGCAGATCAAATAGGACAATTCATCCAAAAGCAGCCATCACTCCAAATCTTGGCGCTCTCCTTCCTGATGTTGATTGGATTTATGCTCTTGGTGGAAGGCTTCCACTTTGAGGTGCCCAAAGGATATTTGTATTTCGCCTTGGCCTTTTCGACCACGGTGGAACTCCTGCGTCAGCGCTTTGAGCGCAAGCAACCAGGGGCTTAGTACTCGTCTTCGTTAAAAAAGAAATCGTCCTTGGTCGGATAATCCGGCCAGATTTCTTCAATCGTTTCGTACGGTTCCCCGTCGTCTTCGAGTTCCTGTAAATTTTCGATGACCTCCATGGGGGCCCCTGACCGAATGGCGTAATCGATCAGTTCCTCCTTGGTGGCGGGCCAAGGGGCGTCTTCGAGGTGAGAAGCCAATTCGAGCGTCCAATACATAGGTGATGTTGAATTGTGGGCAAAGATAGACGATTCGGGCAACGAGTCAAGTCCCCCGAGCAGGGTTCCACAAAGTGGCTTCGCAACCCCTGGCTCGGAGTATTTCCCGGGCCAAAACAAAGAGATAATCCGACAATCGGTTCAGGGTGATGATCGCAGGAGCCAGCCTTTCGCCCTCCTCGGGAAGGGCTTCGGTCAAGGCCACGGCTTGTCGCTCAGCACGGCGACAAACGGTGCGAACCACCTGGCACATGGCTGAAACCGGGTGCCCCCCTGACAGGATAAAATTTCGGAGGGGCGGCAAACCCGCATCCAATCGGTCCATTTCCAGTTCCAACGCAGGAACCAAATCAGCCGGTAGGACCGGAAGTTTCCAGGCCAGCACTTGGTCCGCGTTCTCGGCAGCCAAATGCGAGCCCAGGGTAAACAGGGCTTCCTGGATTCGGGTCAGGAGGTCCCTGTAGGTCTCCATGCCCTCCTGCTCTTTGAGCAGGCCAATCCAAGCATTGAGCTCATCGATGGTGCCGTAGGCCTCGAGCCGGGGGTCCGATTTGGAAACCCGTTGTCCTCCAAGCAAGGAGCTCTGACCAGCATCCCCGGTTTTGGTATAAATTTTCATGCAGGATCGTTCAGGGGCGATGATGAAGTGGAACCAAGGCGTTGGGGGGTTTGGTTTTGATCGGATTCGACCACCCCGTCTTTGAGGCGGACCATTCGATGGGCATGCCGCGCAATGTCTTCTTCGTGGGTTACCAATACGATGGTATTGCCCAGGGCATGAATCGTGGCAAAAAGTTCCATGATTTCGATGGATGTCTTGGAATCCAGATTACCGGTGGGCTCATCGGCCAAAATCAAGGAAGGTCGATTGACCAATGCACGGGCCACCGCAACGCGCTGTCGTTGGCCCCCGGATAACTCGTTGGGTTTATGAGAAACCCGATCTCCTAGACCCACTTGATTCAAAACCTCGAGGGCCCTTTCTCGGCGCTTGGCTTCTGGTATTCCGGCATAAATGAGTGGCAGCGCCACATTATCCAAGGCCGACAAGCGGGGCAGTAGATTAAACGTTTGAAAAACAAATCCAATTTCTTTGTTACGAATCTGTGCCAATTGATGATCACTCAAGCCAGCAACGTCTTGGCCATTAAGCCAATAAGAACCGGCGCTGGGAGAATCCAGGCATCCAATCAGATTCATCAAGGTCGATTTCCCGGAACCCGAAGGCCCCATTAAGGCCACGTATTCGTTGCGTTCGATGTTCAAATCCACCCCACGAAGGGCGTAGATGGTTTCATCCCCCATCCGGTACAATCGTTGGATTCCCTGCAGAGCGATGACAGTGGTATCCTGAATCATCCGCCGGATTTCTTGAGGACTTTGGGAACGCGGAAATAATCAGAATCCTTGGATGGGGCGTTCATGAGAGCCTCCTCATGGTTGGTTTCGGCGATGACCCGATCTTCACGGGGAGGCAAGCCATTTTCATTCATGTAAACCAACGGAGCGACCCCTTCGGTGGGGGCTTGATCCAAAACCCTGGCGTATTCCAGGAAACGATTCATGTCTTCGAGCATGGCATCGGCCCGGTCCGGGTCCCATTCCAAACGGGCCAGGTGGGTGATGCGTTCAAGGGTTTCTAGGTTGACCTTCATAGGTTCAGATGGGTGTCGTTGTTTCGATCGGGGCTGTACGGGACAAATCTTCGGCAATGCTATCGAAGCAAAGATTGCGCAGACTCCTTTCGTCCGTGTTGAGCTGGGTGACTTCCAAAGATTCTAGCAACCGGACCCGGCATAATCCGGGTCGCAAAAAATGATAGGGGCATTCGGGGAGTATTTTCCACGTATCCGGCAAAGATACGGGCAAGATCGTAGCCCCTTGCTGAAGGGCCATCGCAAAGGGAGAAACCCGGAAAGGCGTCATGTGGGGAGCCTGCGCCAAAATCCCTCCCTCCGGAAAAACCACGACGGCGGAACCGCGGGTCCAAAATGCTTCGGCCCGCTTGTAGGCCTTCACCGAGCCTTGGGCCGAACCACGGGGGATGGCAATGTCCATGGTTCGAAAAAAATGTCGAAAAAACGGAATGCGTAGAAGTTCAGACTTCGCCACAAAATGCAAATCCAGCGGAAGCGCAGCGGCCAAAACAGGAATATCCAAATACGAAAAATGATTAGCCACAATCAGGAGCCTGGGCGTATCCAAAGGTATCTGACCCTCCAAACGAATACGAATTCCGAACAAAACAGCAATGCTACGGGCCCAAACCGAACGCCAACGCAATGCCCATTTGTAGCGACTTGGATCAGCCATACACCATCGAAAAAATGGATACGACAACCCAAAAAAGACACCGAAATAAAGCAAACAGAGGTAGGCCCTGAACCGGTAATACCCAAAACGCCACGGGTGTTGGCGTATGCTCTGGTATAGTTCGTCGGCGCTTTGGGGAGCGGGGCCTGAAAGGGGCATCACGGGTCAAGATAAGGCGCCCACCCCGTATTTTGCACCATGGAGAATAAGATCAAAGTCGTATCGGGCATTCGTTCAACGGGCCGCCTTCATTTGGGCAATTACCTGGGGGCCCTCCGTCAATTTGTTGACATGCAAGCCCGTCATGATTGTTATTTTTTTATTGCGGATTACCATGCCCTTACAACGCACCCGGAGCCTGGTCTGGCCGGACAACGAGTCCGCACCGTTTTGGCGGAATACCTGGCCGCTGGCTTGGACCCGGAGCAATGCACGCTGTATGTCCAGAGTGATTTGCCCGAAACAGCCGAATTATACCTCCTTCTAAACATGCATGCCTATGTTGGGGAATTGGAGCGCTGCACCTCGTTCAAAGACAAGGTCCGTTCCCAGCCCAACAACGTCAATGCAGGCCTGCTGACCTACCCCGTGCTCATGGCGGCGGATATCTTGATTCATCGGGGCCAAAAAGTTCCAGTAGGCAAAGACCAAGAACAAAACCTGGAAATGGCCCGCAATTTTGCTCAACGATTCAACCACTTTTACAAGGTGGATTGGTTCCCGGAGCCTCAGCCGTACCGGGCCTCCCAGAGCAGCGAACTCATCAAGGTTCCAGGCCTGGACGGTAGCGGCAAAATGGGGAAATCCGAGGGCGAAGGCAATGCCATCTTTTTGGCGGAGGATCCCTCCTCCATTCGCAAGAAAATCATGCGCGCCGTCACCGATACCGGCCCCACCCAACCCAACAGCACGCCCGAAGGCGCCGTTGCGAACCTCTACAGCCTCCTCGGCCTCGTCTCGTCGTCCGATGTGGTTGAAGAGTACCGCGATGCCTATGCAAATTGCACGATTCGTTACGGCGATCTCAAAAAGCAATTAGCCGAGGACATGGTCTCCTTCCTCGCTCCCTTGAGGGAACGCATCCTGGAATTGGAATCCCAGCACAAAAAGATTGAAGAGATTCGACAATACGGCGCCGAAAAAGCCAGGCGCTCGGCCGTTGAAACCCTCCACAAGGTGAGGGAAATCATGGGGTTTTAGGGTATATTCGTCGTCCATGAGCAAGCACATCGCCGTTGCCGGGAATATCGGATCCGGAAAGACCACCCTCACCGAAATGCTGGCCCGTCATTATGGCTGGGAACCTCATTTTGAAGAGGTTGATCACAACCCCTACCTCAACGATTTCTATGAGGACATGCAGCGTTGGTCCTTCAACTTGCAGATCTATTTTTTGAATTCGCGGTACCGCCAAAACCAAGAGATGTCGGCCAAGGCCCATCCCACCGTTCAGGACCGAACGATTTACGAAGACGCTCATATTTTTGCACCTAATCTTCATGCCATGGGACTGATGAGTACCCGGGATTTTGAAAACTACGGCCGACTCTTCGAGGCCATGAGTGCCCATCTCAAGGCCCCGGACCTTCTCATTTATTTGCGAGCCTCGGTACCGACCTTGGTTCGTCAAATCCAGAAGAGGGGTCGCGATTTTGAAGACAATATCCGTTTGGACTATCTCAAGCGTTTGAACGAACGATACGAAGCTTGGATTGAAAATTACCAGCAGGGCAAATTGCTTATCATTCCCGTGGATCAAATCAATTTTGCGGACAAGCCCGAAGATTTTGGTGAAATCATTCACAAAGTCGAAACCGAATTAGGCGGCCTTTTTTAGGCAACCCCTTCAAGAGAAGGCCCTGCAAGCGAAGGCCCTGCCAGGATTTGGGGCCAAAAAAAACGGGTCCTGCCCGTTGGACAAGACCCGTTTATAACAACGAATAAAAATTCCGCGCCCTTATGGAGCGACCGGTGCAGTCTGCTCAGCAGCAGGAGCTTGCTCGGCAGGAGCCTCCATGGGCTGGACTGTTTCGATTACGGGAGCAACCGGAGCAACCGCGGTCTTGATCTTGTTTTTGTCAACCAAGGCGGGAGCCATCACAAGAGCCACCACCGAAATGAGTTTTAACAAAATATTGAGCGAAGGACCTGAGGTATCCTTGAATGGATCCCCAACCGTATCACCAACCACCGCAGCTTTGTGCGGCTCTGATTTCTTGTAGTATGTTTTGCCGTTGATTTCAACGCCTTCTTCGAACATTTTCTTGGCATTATCCCATGCACCGCCGGCGTTGGATTGGAAGATGGCCATCAAAACACCTGAAACGGTCACACCTGCCAGCATACCGCCCAAAGGCTCGGCTCCGAAAATAAAGCCAACAACGACAGGCACCGCCACCGCCAAGAGACCGGGCAGAACCATTTCACGAATCGCTGCTTTGGTTGAAATCTCAACACATTTACCGTATTCGGCTACACCGTCGGCTTGATGAAAAATAGCTTGGTCTTCGGCTGACCAATCTTTGACCTCTTTGTCTCCGTTGCGACGCATCGCCTCCAAAGCAGCCTTGAGGGCAGGGATGGAATTGAACTGACGTCGAACCTCTTCAATCATGGACATGGCCGCGCGTCCAACAGCGCCCATCGCCATCGCCGAGAAGACAAAAGGCAACATGCCACCGATGAACAAACAAGCCATCACATTGGCTTTGGAGATATCAATGCTAGCGATACCGGCCGAAGACATGTAAGCGCCAAACAAGGCCAAGGCCGTCAAGGCAGCGGATGCGATTGCAAAGCCTTTGCCGATAGCGGCCGTGGTGTTACCTACAGCATCCAGTTTATCGGTGCGCTGACGAACCTCTTTGGGCAATTCGCTCATTTCAGCAATACCACCTGCGTTGTCCGAAATGGGTCCGTAGGCATCCACGGCCAATTGAATCCCGGTATTGGCTAACATACCAACCGCTGCGATGGCGATTCCGTACAAGCCGCCAAAATGAAAGGCGCCGATGATACTGGCTGCAATCAAAAGAATAGGGATGGCGGTAGACATCATGCCCACACCCAATCCAGCGATAATGTTCGTGGCAGCACCGGTTGAGGATTGACGAACAATCGAAAGGACTGGCTTTTTACCAGTACCCGTGTAATACTCAGTGACCAATCCTACCAAAACCCCGGCGACCAAACCGATAATGGTTGCATAGAAAATCCCCATCGCGGTGTAGTGGTTTCCAAGCTCCGGATTTTCCCAAGCGTAAAGCGGATCCTTGAACCACCATTCGGCTGGCAACATCCATGTGATAATGAAATAGGATGCGACGATCATGAGTCCTGAAGAAAGAAACTCGCCCATGTTCAAGGCCTTCTGGGGATCACCCCCTTCGCGGGTGCGCACAAAAAAGGTACCCAAAATCGACATCAAGATGCCGGTACCGGCCAAAACCAGGGGAAGAATGACACCGGATAATCCGTCAAAATTATCAGCGAATCCACCGACCATAAAAGCGGCACCCAAAACCATGGTACCGACAATCGAACCTACGTACGATTCAAAAAGGTCCGCACCCATCCCAGCGACATCGCCCACGTTATCGCCCACATTGTCCGCAATCGTTGCGGGGTTCAAAGGATGATCTTCGGGGATACCGGCTTCGACTTTACCGACCAAGTCAGCACCAACATCAGCGGCTTTGGTATAGATACCACCCCCAACACGGGCAAAAAGTGCAATGGAGGAGGCTCCGAAAGAGAAGCCGGTGATCACGGTGATGACCTTGTTAACCGAGGCTGCATCACCGGTTCCAAATTGATTTGAAAAGAGAATAAAAAGAGAACCCAGACCCAAAACACCCAGGCCAACAACCCCCATGCCCATGACCGAACCACCGGCAAAAGCGATTTCGAGGGCCTTGGACAACCCGGTACGGGCTGCATGGGCGGTACGCACATTGGCCTTGGTGGCCACCTGCATACCGATGAATCCGGCCAAACCGGAACAAAGGGCACCCACCACAAAGGCAACGCCTACCATGGGGGAAGAGGTCTCGGCAGGGCTGGTAACTGCCAACAAAACAGAAACGCAGGCCACGAAAATGGCGAGAATCTTGTATTCAGCCTTGAGGAACGCCATCGCGCCTTCGGCGATATGGCCGGCGATCTTGCGCATTTTGGCATCGCCCGGGTCCTGAGCTGCGACCCACGATGATTTCCAGAAGGTAAAGAGCAATCCTGCGACCCCGCAAAGAGGTATTAGGTAAAGGAGGGTTTGTGTACTCATATTGATTTTTTAGAAAAGCAGGGGCAAAGATAGGCCCGTGCCTTGACGAATCAAGCCTCCCAAATCTTACCTGGGTTCAACAGCCCTTGGGGGTCAAAAACGGCTTTGATGCCCTTCATCAAGTGAATTTGAGCTGGATTCATCACCAAGGATAGGTAGGGCTTTTGGGACCATCCGATCCCGTGCTCACCGGAGAGGGTCCCCCCCTGTTCGTGGACAAAGGCAAAGAGCTCCCGAATGGCCTTGGGAATCTCCTCGGACCATATCTCCTCGGGAATTTGTTCTTTGAGAATATTGATGTGCAGGTTCCCATCTCCGGCATGGCCGTAACAAACCGAACGAAACCCGTAGGCCTTCCCCAAGGATTTGACTTTGCGGACCAAAGCCGGCAAAGCCGACATGGGAACCACCGTATCTTCTTCTTTGTACACTGAATAGGCCCGGACCGCATGTCCAATTTGCCGCCGAAGGGTCCACAAGGCTTCTTTGCGTTCAGCCTGATCGGCCAAGCGAATCTCCCCCGCCCCGTGCTCTTCAAGCACCGGACAAAGGATTTCGGCTTGTTCCATCAGCAAATCCATGCGGTCCCCGTCCAATTCGAGAAGCAATTCGGCCTGAACCGTCGAGGGGTAGGGCACCTCCATGCCCAGGTAGCTCGCCGATAACAGGAGGGCATCCCTTTCCATGAATTCAACAGCCGAAGGGCGAATGCCCGTCGTTTGGATGGCGGCGACCGCTCTACAGGCGCTTTCCAAGTCTGGAAAGGGGACCGAAAGCAGCAAATCCGCCTTGGGCGCGGGGATTAGCCGAAAAACGGCCTTGGTGATAACGCCCAAAGTACCTTCGCTGCCAACCATCAATTGGGTCAAGTGGTAGCCTGTAGCGTATTTGGAGACCGAGGCCCCGGTCCATAGGAGGGTACCGTCCATGAGAGCGACTTCCAAATTCAGGACATAATCCTTGGTAGTCCCGTATTTGAACGCATGCGGTCCTCCGGCCGATTCTGCCAGGTTACCCCCGATGGTGCAGGTGCCCCGGGAGGATGGATCGGGGGGGTAATACAAACCAAGTTCTCGAACGGCTTCCTGCATCACCTGGGTGATAACCCCCGGTTCAACCGTCACCTGTAGGTTATCGGTATCGATATGAAGAATCCGATTCAGGCGCGCTGTGCTCAAAACCAAGCCTCCCTGGACCGGTAAAGCCCCACCGCTGAGACCGGTACCCCCGCCTCGGCAGGTCACCGGAACCCCGTGTCGCTGGCAACAAGCCAGCACAGCTGCCACCGCGGGGGCGTTGTCTGGAAATACCACCACCTCCGGCACAAAGACCCATTCTTCGGTCTCATCCCGTCCGTAGGACTCGGTTTGGGTCGTGAGAATCTGATCCAAGGAAAGTAAACCTTGGATTTCCTCCAAAAAAGCGGCTGTCAATGCCATGGGCCAAAAATATTGATTTAATTTTGCGGTTCTTCCAGCAACTAGAAAATTAGACGTTCCAAAAATGGCCGAGATAATACGCATGCCCAAAATGAGCGATACCATGACCGAAGGGGTCGTTGTCGCCTGGCACAAGAAAGTAGGTGACACCGTCAAGGTCGGGGATATCCTGGCCGAAGTCGAAACCGACAAGGCCACCATGGAGTTGGAGAACTATGTCAAAGGAACCCTCCTACACATTGGGGTTGAACAAGGCCACGCGGTACCGGTCGATGCCTTGATTGCCATTGTGGGTAAAGAGGGTGAAGATGTAGCGGCTTTGTTGAACGCAGGAGCGCCAGCTCTTGCAGCATCCTCGGCCTCTGCACCGGAACAGGCCCCTGCCCAGAATTCGGCTCCAGCCCAGGCTCCGGTTGAAGCCTTGGCCCCTACAGATCCGCAACGGATCAAGGCCAGTCCTTTGGCCCGCAAGTTAGCCGCCGAACAAGGCCTGGACCTGCGCCGTATTCAGGGCAGCGGAGACAACGGCCGAATTGTTCGCCGGGACCTCCAGGGTCAAGCCGCCGCGAAGGCCCCTGCAGCTGCCGAAGCTTTGGCAACCCCCGATCTGAGCGCTTGGCTCAACAGACCTGCCGGTCAAGGCGAGTCTTTCACCGACCAGCCACTCAGCCAAATGCGCAAGACCATCGCGCGCCGACTCACCGAATCCAAAAACGCAGCCCCGCATTTTTACTTGACCATGGAGATTGACATGGACCAGGCGGTGGAAGCCAGACAGCGACTGAACCAAAACGCGCCGGTCAAAATCTCCATCAACGATTTGGTCATTAAAGCCGCAGCCATGGCCTTGCGCCAGCATCCCGCGGTTAACTCTTCCTGGCTGGGGGATCGCATCCGACAGAATCACCATATCCATGTAGGCGTTGCCATGGCCCTGCCCGAAGGCCTGGTTGTACCCGTTCTTCGTTTTGCCGACCAAAAAAACTTGGTTCAAATCGCAACCCAAACCAAAGAATACGCCGGCAAGGCCAAAGAAAAGAAGCTACAACCCCAGGATTGGGAAGGTAACACTTTCACGATCAGCAATTTGGGAATGTTTGGAATCGAAGCCTTTACCGCCATTATCAATCCACCCGATGCCTGCATTCTGGCCGTAGGGGCCGTACGCGAATGCCCCGTGGTTCGGAATGGACAATTGAGCGTTGGACAACGCATGACCGTGACCCTTAGCTGCGACCACCGCGTCGTGGATGGTGCTACCGGAGCCGCTTTCCTACAGAGCTTGTCTCTGATGTTACGGGATCCGGTTTCGATGTTGTTGTAAAGGCCTTACCGGGATTTTTTGGGTTTGTTGACCCGTTTTCCTCCAAGGGTTTGGAGAATATCGCCATAGGTCGGTTGGTCGAAGATTGTTTCTAGGAAGACTCCTTGCTTGTCAAAGACATAAACCGAGGGAACATGCATATCCCCAAAGGCGTGGTAAAAGACTCCTTCTCGATCGGCCGCTAACCATACATCCTTGCGGTTCTCCAATCCAAATTCACGCATAAACTCCCAAGCCGCATCTTCATCAAAGCGCGTCACCCACAACCAGGCGACTTTGGTTGGCTTTCCACCCACCTTGTAAACAAGGCGATCGGAACGCTTGCCAACAGCGTCCGCAAGGAAACGGCAATGCGAACAATCCGGATTGAAATAGGATACCACCAAGGCCCGGTCGCGGAACTGATGTCGGGTGACCACTCCACTCCGGCCAATCAACGGGAATTCAAAAACCGGTACCTTTTCAAGTAAATCCGGGTGATCGGATTCGCGATCGGACCAAAGCCACCAACCCAGCAACAAGGCCAACAGGAGGGATCCGCTGAGCAGGAGCCACCGAACCGCTTGGTTAATTTCCATCTTGTGTTATAAGAATACGGGGCTTTGACATAGCCCCAAAATTACGGCCCAAGGACCTATCTTTGGAAGCTTTATGCCAAATCCCCTGCCTAGACGCACCTTTGCAATTGTATCGCATCCCGATGCCGGCAAAACCACCCTGACCGAGAAGTTCCTGCTCTTTGGGGGTGCCATTCAAACGGCAGGAGCCGTCAAATCCAACAAGATTCGCAAAACGGCCACCTCCGATTTTATGGAAATCGAGAAACAACGGGGTATCTCGGTTTCAACCTCGGTGATGGGCTTTGAATACGGGGGATGCCGGGTCAATATTTTGGACACCCCCGGGCACAAAGATTTTGCCGAAGACACCTACCGAACCCTGACCGCCGTGGACTCCGTTATTCTGGTTGTGGATGCGGCGAAAGGGGTCGAAGAACAAACCGAAAACCTGATGCGGGTTTGTCGAATGCGGGCCACCCCCGTTTTGGTTCTCATCAACAAAATGGACCGAGAAGGCCAGGACCCCTGGGATCTGCTGGATGAACTCGAGGCCAAGCTAGGGCTGCATCCCTGCCCCCTCAGTTGGCCTATTGGTCAGGGCGATCGTTTCAAAGGCGTTTACAACCGTGCCAAAGGGGAATTGGATTTGTTCTCGGCATCCAAAACCACCATTGCTTCCGATGTACGGCATTTTGACGGAGCCGATGACCCCGAATTGGACAAAGTCCTGGGGGCCTTGGCTCCCAAACTGCGGGAAGATCTGGAGTTACTGGATGTTTATGGCTCCTTTGACCGGAAAGCCTACCTGGCCGCTGAGCAGGCTCCGGTGTTTTTTGGCAGCGCCTTGAACAATTTTGGCATCAAGGAATTGCTGGATACGTTTGTGAAAATTGCGCCGGAGCCGGGTCCCCGTTTGACCCAGGCGGGCCTCATCACCACCCAGCACCCCAAGCTCACAGGATTTGTTTTTAAAATTCACGCCAACTTGGATCCCAACCACCGGGACCGAATTGCATTTATGCGCATCTGCTCTGGTAAGTTTGAGCGTAACAAATTTTATCATCACGTTCGCCTGTCCAAAAAACTTCGCTTTGCCGCGCCTCTTTTGTTTCAAGCCAGCGATCGCAACACCGTGGACGAAGCCTGGCCCGGCGATGTGGTGGGCCTTTACGATACCGGGAATTTCAAAATCGGTGACAGCCTGACCGAAGGCGAAAAATTGTATTTCAAAGGCATCCCCGCCTTTTCACCTGAATTGTTTCGCAGGGTCGAAAATCTGGACCCCTTCAAAGCCAAACAATTCGACAAAGGCCTACGCCAATTAACCGACGAAGGCGTCGCTCAACTCTTTGTTCAGCAGCCCGGTAACCGTAAAATTATCGGCACCGTTGGGGAATTGCAATTTGATGTTATTCAATTCCGCATGCTCCACGAATACGGCGCCAAGGTTCGCTACCAAGCGCTGCCCTACCTCAAAGCATGCTGGATCCACGCGGCTGATTCGGAGCAAATCGACTCGTTTTTTCAGTACCGACGAGAACACCATGCCTATGACAAAGATGGGAATTCGGTGTACTTGGCGGATTCCGAATGGATGTTGCAGCGCCTTCAATCCGAAAACCCTGGATTGGAGTTCAGGTTCTCGGCCGAGGTTATGGTCCAGGACGGCGAAGACAACCCCAACGGAGACGAAGGCTAAATCCCCTCCTAGCACCCTTCAGGCCCCGCCCAGGAAAACCCTGAGGCGGGTGGTTTGTGCCATTCCTCGTAGACGACGAAGGGCCCTTTCCCGGATTTGACGAATTCGTTCCCTGGATAATTGAAAGCGGTTGGATAATTCGTCCGTTTCCAGCTGGGGCCGACCCCCTATTCCGAAGGAAAACCGAAGAATTTCAGCTTCGCGATTCGAAAGTCCTCCCAAGACATCGTCCACATCCTGGGCCAAGGATTCCCTTTCCAAAACCCAGCCTGGTTGATGATGCCGGTTCATATCCTCCAATCGTTCCGACCAGGTTGATTCGTCGTCACCGTTGCCTGAGGGCGCATCTTGAGAGGTGGGACGCAGGGCCCATGCCAAATGAGCATCCACCTCCTCGGGGCTCAGGCCCAGTTGTTCGGCCAATTCAACCGAATGGACCTCGCGTCCCCATTCCTGCTCCAAGCGACCCGCCAGCCGTTTGATTTGAACAATCCGGTTCATCCGACTGGTGGGCAATCGCACGGTCCGACCTTGATCCGCCAAGGTCTGCAGAATGGCTTGGCGAATCCACCAAACAGCATAGGATATGAACTTAAAGCCTTTGGTTTCATCGTAGCGGTGAACCGCCTTGAGCAAGCCCAAATTGCCCTCGTTAATCAGGTCGTTGAGACTTAGCCCGTGATTCTGGTATTGTTTGGCAACTGAAACCACAAAACGAAGATTGGCGGTCACCAATCGCTCGACAGCACGAGGATCACCGCTCCGTGCCCTCACCGCCAAGGCCGCTTCTTCCTGTGGGCTGAGCCGGGGTAGGCGGCCAATCTCCAGAAGATAACGCTCCAACGATCGTTGATCGCGGGCTGTGATTTGACGAATTATTTTGAGTTGTCGCACAGACGGCAAATTGATGCCGCCGCACTAAATTCCCAAAACTGGGAAAACTTAATTCAATAACACAAAATCAAAGGTGAGCCTAGGCGTCACCTTCGGTGCCATCCTGCTGCTCGGCACGGAACTCACCGCCTTCAGGACGGGGTCCGCGCTCAGGGCGAGGTCCACGGTCAGGGCGGGGTCCACGGTCAGGGCGGGGTCCACGCTCCGGCATTCCCTCCGGACGAGGCAGCAAGGCCTTGGCCGATAGGCGGAACTTACCGGTCTTGGGATCGACCTCTACCAACTTGACTTGGATTTCTTGTCCTTCGGTAAAGACGCCGTCCATGGTTTCGATGCGCTCCCAACGGATTTCAGAAATGTGCAAAAGGCCATCCTTGCCGGGCATGAACTCAACGAATGCGCCAAAAGGCATAATCGACTTGACTTTACCCGAATAAACAGCCCCCATTTCTGGCTTGGCTGCAATACCACGAATGCGGGCTACCGCTTTGTCCATACCGGCTTTGTCGGCCGTATAAATCTGGACAATGCCCTGTTCGCCTTTTTCCTCAATGCTGATGGTTGAGGCCGTTTCGCGTTGAATTTCTTGAATGATTTTGCCACCGGGCCCGATGATCGCCCCAATAAACTCACGGTCAACCGTGATTTGGGTAATCCTTGGAACATGAGGACGGTAGTCTTCGCGCGGTTGAGATAAGGCCTTGTTCATTTCGCCCAGGATGTGGGCGCGGCCGGCCGATGCTTGGGTCAATGCCTGCAAGAGCACCTCGTAAGGAAGGCCATCAATCTTGATATCCATCTGACAAGCGGTGATGCCTTTGGAGGTACCGGTCAGTTTAAAGTCCATATCGCCCAGATGATCTTCATCACCCAGAATATCCGACAATACCTTGAAGCGATCCCCGTCGGTGATTAGACCCATGGCAATCCCGGAAACTGGGCCTTTGATTTGGATGCCAGCATCCATGAGGGCCAAGGTCCCTGCACATACCGTGGCCATCGAAGATGAACCGTTGGATTCCAAGATGTCCGATACAATCCGAATGGTGTATGGGCATTCCTCCTGAGGCGGCAAAACCTGCTTGAGAGCCCGCATAGCCAAGTTTCCGTGACCCACTTCGCGACGACCCGGTCCCCGGTTAGGGCGGGTTTCACCGGTCGAAAAAGAAGGGAAATTGTAATGAAGAAGGAAATTGTTATAACCCGCAATAACAGCACCATCAATCATTTGCTCATCCTCTTTGGAGCCCAGCGTCACCGAGGTCAGGGATTGGGTTTCACCGCGTGTAAAGAGAGCCGAACCGTGGGTGGCGGGAAGAAACCCAGCTTCACACCAAATCGGACGGACCTCGTCCAAACGACGACCGTCCAAACGACGTTCTTCGTCCAAAATCATATTGCGCATGGCACTGTACTCCACATCATGGAAGTACTTCTTGACCAAAAACTTATCGACTTCGGCTCCTTCGCCTAGGGAGGCAATAAAGTCTTCGAGGACCTGGCGGAAACCGGCTGAACGCTCGTGCTTGGGCGCTCCTGATTTGGCTACATTGTATACTTTATCATAACAAAAAGATTCAACGGCGTGACGAAGCTTGTCATCCGAGCGCTCATGCAAATAAGACCTTGGTGTGGCTCCGACAGCGGCGCGCAGCTCAAGCTGAACCCTGCATTGATCTTTGATGGCATTGTGAGCCACCAAAATGGCTTGAGCCAGGTCTTGCTCCGAACATTCTTTGGCTTCGCCTTCCACCATCATCACATTCTCCAGGGTAGCGGCCACCATCAAATCCATATCGGCCATTTCAAGCGCGCTACGGGAAGGGTTGATGACAAATTCCCCGTCAATACGGGCCACCCTCACTTCGGAAATAGGACCGTTGAAAGGGACGTTGGAAACCGCGAGGGCTGCAGAGGCGGCCAGGCCAGCCAAGGCATCGGGCAGAATCTCGGCATCCGAACTAAAGAGGGTTACCTGTACCTGGGTATCGGCATGGTAATCCTCTGGAAACAAAGGGCGGAGGGCCCGGTCGATCAATCGGCTAATCAAGACTTCGTAATCCGATAAACGTCCTTCGCGTCGCTGAAAACTGCCCGGGATTTTGCCTGTAGAGGCAAATTTTTCTTGGTAATCCACCGTGAGGGGCATAAAGTCGACATCTTCTTTGGCTTCTTTGGCCGAAACGACCGTGGCCAAAAGGCGGGTATCCCCCATGCTAACAAGGACCGCTCCGTCGGCTTGACGGGCCATGAGTCCGGTTTCGATGGTAATAACACGTCCGTCGGGTAAGTGAATGGATTTTAGAGTGGATTGTGGTTTCATAAAAGTTTGGTAAACGGGGTTGAATAATGGGCAGACGTCATCTTCGGATGAGGTTTACCGTAGTGAATTGGTATGCACACCGAACCATGCACCGCTGGGGACCTTGGAGGGTCAAAGTTCCGGTGAACGCAAAAAGGCGGCCCCTGGGGAACCGCCTTTGAAATTACCTGCGAAGACCGAGTTTCTCGATCACCGCCCTGTAACGAGCGATGTCAATTTGCTTCAGGTAATTGAGTAAATCCCGGCGCTTTCCAACCATTTTGATAAGGGAAAGCTGAGTGGAATAGTCCTTTTTGTTTTTCTTGAGGTGCTCGGTTAGGTGAGCAATGCGAAAGGAAAACTGGGCAACCTGGCTTTCTGCCGTGCCTGAATCCTGGGCGTTTTGGCCGAATTGGGTGTAGATTTCGGCTCTTTTGGTTTTGTCTAGATACATTTTCCGCTTATTTGGGGCCGCTGAGGTCGCTATTGATTGGGGCCGCTGATTGATTATAAAATTTAGAATCGCAAAGATACGGCTTTGAGGGCCAATTTCCAAGTTTTGTCGACAGAGACTAGGGACGCAGATGCGACAGAAGCCGAGCCAAGGTCTCCTTGAGGGTATGTCGCGGAACAATCAAGTCCAAGAATCCACTTTCAAGCACCGATTCAGCGCTTTGGAAACCGGGCGGCAAATCCTTCTTGATGGTTTCGCGAATCACGCGGGGTCCGGCAAAACCAATCAAGGCGCCGGGTTCGGCTAAATTCAAATCGCCCAACATCGCAAAAGATGCGGTGACCCCTCCGGTGGTAGGATCGGTCATCAAGGAGATGTAGGGAATCCCCTCCCGATCGGCCAGGGATAGTTTGGCCGATGTTTTGGCCATTTGCATCAAAGAAAAGGCGGCCTCCATCATGCGGGCGCCCCCAGATCGGGAAATCACCAAAACCGGACAACGCAGGGCACGGGCCTTGTCCACAGCCCGGGCAATTTTCTCGCCCATCACCGTCCCCATCGACCCGCCGATAAAATCAAAATCCATGCAGGCCACTACCAAGGGAAATCCGTTCAGGTTACCAACGGCGGACCGCAAAGCATCTCGGAGCCCCGTCTTGGCACGGGCATCCCGAAGGCGATCGCCGTAGTCCTTGGTATCCTTGAAGTTAAGTGGATTCAGTGAAATTAAATCCGCATCCAATTCCTCGTAAATTCCTTGATCAAAAAGAATACCGAAATATCCTTCGGATCCCAGGCGATGGTGGTAATCGCATTTGGGACATACCGAAAGATTTTCCTGTAAATCTTTGGTTAAAACAGAAGCCTTGCAGGAGGGGCATTTGAGCCACAACCCATCGGGCGCTTCGCGCTTTTCGTCAGTTGCCGTGGTCACCCCGGCCGCTGAGCGTTTGAACCAGGCCATGCTTTAGGCGAAATCGATGCTGGAATCCAGGTATACGTCTTGGACCTTGTTCAACAAGTCAACCCCCTCGGCCATCGGTCTTTGAAAGGCTTTACGGCCCAAAATCAAACCTGAACCGCCGGCTCGTTTGTTGATAACGGCCGTGGCAACGGCTTCAGTCAAATCGTCCGCCCCTTTGGATTCACCGCCGGAATTAATCAAACCGGCTCGTCCCATGTAGCCGTTGGCTACTTGGTAACGACACAAATCAATGGGGTGATCGGTGGTCAATTGATCGTAAACCAAACGATGGGTTTTTCCATGTTTGGTGGCCAGGTATCCCCCGTTGTTGGTGGGAAGTTTTTGTTTGATGATATCGGCCTGGATGGTAACACCCAGGTGGTTGGCCTGCGAGCTTAGGTCGGTCGAGGTATGATAATCGATGCCGTCTACCTTGAAACCAGGGTTGCGGAGGTAGCACCACAAAATAGTGGCCATGCCCAGGGAATGAGCCTCTTCAAAGGCCTCGGCCACTTCGACCAATTGACGACGGGACCCTTCGGAACCAAAATAAATCGTCGCTCCAACGGCAACGGCGCCCATTTCCCATGCTTCACGAACCGAGCCGAACATGATTTGATCGTACTCGTTGGGATAAGACAAAAATTCGTTGTGATTGATTTTGACGATGAAAGGGATTTTGTGAGCATAACGACGGGCCACCGAACCCAAGACTCCAAAGGTGGACGCTACGGCATTGCAACCCGATTCTAGGGCCAATCGAACAATGTTTTCGGAATCGAAATAGCGAGGATTGGGAGCAAACGAAGCGCCGGCTGAATGTTCAATTCCTTGGTCAACAGGCAGAATGGACAAAAATCCCGTTCCTGCCAGCCGTCCATGCCCGTACAGGGTTTGAAGGCTGCGCATCACTTGAATGGAACGATTGGAAGGAGCCCATACCCGGTCCACAAAATCCGGGCCGGGAAGATGCAAATCGGTGGCGGCGATGGTCGAAGAGCGATGGGCCAGGAGATAGTCAGCCTGGGAACCCAGAATTTGAGCAGTCTGTGACATGGAGGCGTTCAGGGGATTGATGAATGGGCGAAGATAAGACCAAGTTGACGGGGAGCAGGCCCTAAATTTGGCGCATGCACCAACAACCCACCTTGGTACGGGTCCACGATCCGGCCCTCATGGAACCTATTTTCAGCCTGCGATCCCGGGTTTTTGTGGAAGAACAAAAGGTGGACCCACTTCTGGAATTTGATGAATTCGAGGAACTTGCCCAACATTGGGCGGCCTTGGTCGATGGAAAGGTGGTGGCCTGTGCACGGTACAGGCGGACCCCCCATGGATACAAAATCGAACGGATGGCGGTCGAATCAACGCATCGACAGCAGGGCCTGGGCAGGGCCTTGCTGCAGGCCGTTTTGGAAGAATTAATGCCCCTGACCGAGCGTGATGGCTGCCCTGTTTATCTGCATGCCCAGGTTCAGGCCCTTCCCTTTTATACCAAACTTGGGTTTGTTACCGATGGCGATGAATTCCAAGAAGCCGATATCGCCCATTATCGTTGCCACTACCAAGGGCGTTGATAAGCGTTTAGAAACGATTTCAGGGGGTACCTGACCGCAATTTGCCGTCCATGGCACAGTGGACGAACGGTTACCTGGTGGGTCGAACGGTGCGCCTATCGACGGCTTTGTTGATAGGTGTTTTGGTGGGGTCATGGGGAATCCCCGCACCTTGGTCAACCCTAGGCCTCATCGCGCAATCTCTTTGCATCCTGGCTTTGTGGCTTTTGGGCCCGAGCAATCTAGCCCTGGCCTATCGTTGGCGAAAAATACACGGAGCTTTGGCCTGGCTAGGATTGGCCTTTCTGGTGGCCGGTCAACAACGGGCGGCACCCCCCATCGTGGCCACCGAATCAACCCTAAAACCTCAAGCCCAGTCTTGTGTTCAGGGCGGCTTGCTATTGGTGAGGGTCTACCGCAGAGAATCCGCCAACCGATACCGAGCCAAAATTGAATATGCACTGGATGCACCCTCCCCGATAACGAGTGTCCGCCTGGAACCTCGCCGTTCCAGTGTCCTCTTGATCTATTCCAAAAGCGATGATGCACAGAATTCCATGCCAGCCTGCTCTGTTGGAGACCTGCGGCTGGTGGAGCAAGGCCGTGCCGGCGCCATTCCTGGACCCCGCCGGCCAGGTGATCCGGATTTGAGATCCTATTACCATAGCCAGGGCATCGAAACTCAAATTCAAGTTCCCCATCCACTCCTAGCCCATGCTTGGGACGAGCCCCCTGCTTGGCTACCAGAGGCACCGGCAGACCCTTGGGACCGAATCGCCCTTCTTTTTGGAGAATTCCAAGAAAACTTAGCCCATCTCATGGCAAATCGAATGAGGGACCCCATGAGCCGGGGCTTATCCCAGGCCCTGCTTTTGGGGTGGAAAGCCGGTTTGGACCGAGACACAAAGCTCGCCTTTCAGCAATCCGGCACCGTTCACCTTTTGGCGGTCTCCGGTATGCATGTTTTGATGATCCACGGTTGGATCCTCTTTTTGCTGGGGGGCGTCTATCAACTGTTCTGCCGACTTGGATTTAACAGGGCACCCCCTCCTTGGGTACGGCTTTGGGGGACCTCGCTGCCGGTCCTGGGTTACTGTCTACTCACCGGAGGCGCTTCCTCGGCTTGGAGAGCGGGACTGGTTTTAACTTGGATGGAGGGGGCTCGAGCGATGGCCGGTTCCCATAACGGGGGGCTCGCTCTCTTTCAAGCCGCCGCCTGCATGTTGGCCTTTGACCCTACCTGCTGGCAGGATCCCGGTTTCATTTTGAGTTTTGGAGCGGTCTCCGGCCTCCTGTGGCTCTACCGTCCTTTGGCGGCTCGTTGGAGCGCATTCCTAAGCAAAGGCCTGCCCAGAACAATACTTTTAAGTTCATTATTAACAATTTGTGCTCAATTGGTTACGACGCCTATAACGATATATTACTTCAAGCAATTCCCCCTGTACTTTTTGCCAGCCAACTTGGTGGTGGTCCCCCTATCGGGCCCGCTTTTGGGCCTGGCCCTGGTTTGGACCGCCCTGGGGGATCTACCGTTCCTGGGATCGATTGTTCAAGCCCTCGGAACCCTGCTTTTTGGGTTAACCCATGGTGTTACAGGTTTTTTTTCACGTTTGCCTGGGGCTGTCTTGCATTTTCCGGATTTTGAAGCAACGGATATGGCATGGTTCATGAGCCTTGTCCTGGTATTCATGTTCTTGGCCAACCGGGGCAGGCCCTGGCCACCCCCGCGATGGCATTGGTGGCTCCTTCTCCCGGTATTGGGCTGGCAAGTATCCTGCCAAGGGCGCCTCTTCAAGGACAAGGCCCAGCAAACATGGACTTATCAGGCCCCTGGCAAAGCAGGTGGCCATCCACGCAAGCCATCCACACACGTATTGGCTTGGATTCATCGAAGCCCGGTGATTTTCCATGCCGGCCTTTTGGAACCTTGGCGCTGGGAACCCCTCGCCATGCAGCCAACTCACCGCACCCTCATGGCCTGCGGGCCTGTTCAATTGAACCTCGATGAACGGGTCGAACTACTCGTTTTGCACCAAGGTGCCAAAGCCTCGTGGACCGAAGCCCAATCACCTGCCGTGGTGGTTTTGAGCGGTTTTCATCCGGAAAACCAACGCATTGAATTGTTGCAGCAATGCATGAAGGAGGGCGTTCGCTGGGTTGATTTGTGCTTAGTCCGGCTGCCCAGGCCCTAGATTTGCGGTTATGATCGAATACCAAATTCAAAACCGGGTGGCGACCATCACGCTGAACCGTCCGGACAAAAAAAACGCCTTGAATCCTGCCATGGTTCAGGCCTTGGACCAGGCGGTCAGCGATGC
>JAIXRA010000156.1 GCA_027485465.1 Bacteroidota bacterium
TATTGCGCAATTCAAAGACCTTGCCATCGTGCATGGTCAGGGATTCTCTTTGTTCAACGACCTGCAGGCCCCTTTCCCGGAGGGCGGCGACCATCCAATCCCCGCAACGCCGATGAGAAGCCGACCCGGGAATGCGGGGGCCAAAGCCAACCTGGGCACGAACCAAGGCCAAAGCCGAATCGCCCTCAAAACGAGGGGTCGCCACCGTGTTCGGGGGTGGAGTATCCGCAGGTTCATCGGAACCCCCATCCTGCGAAGGACGATCGCAGGCCCCCAGCGCCAACATCAAGAAAACCATCGCCCACAGCGAAGCGCTTCGAATTAGCGTGACCATCGGCTCCCTTCTTTGTCGTCCATGATTTTGAATCCGGCATGGGTCAAGTGGTCTCTAATTCGATCACTCAAGGCCCAATCTTTGGAGGCCTTGGCCTCTTGACGCAAGGACATAAGAACTTCCATGGCAGCATCCAGCGCTTGAAGGGTACCGGAATCCTCTTCGCTTGTCAAAGTGGTTAACGGAAAACCCAACACATCCTCCACATAGGTTTGAACCGTTTGGCGTAAGCGGTTCCAAGCCTCCGGAGTGATTTGCGTTTTTCCATTCCGAAGTTCCTGAAAGTCTGCTAACAATTCATAAAGCGTCGCAATCAAAACAGGGCTGTTCAAGTCATCGTTGAGGGCCGCTCGTGCTTTGGCATCCAAAACATCGGGGTCCAAAAGACCTCCGGGTCCGGTCGTGTTTGGTCCAGGGGTCGCCTCAAAAACAGCAGGCTCGTAGGACATCAACGCGCGTAGTCCCTGAATCCAGCGCTTGTAGCCTTTGCTAGAGGCCGAAAGGGCCGCATCGCTGAAATCCAATGTGCTACGGTATTGGGCCTGTAACACAAAAAAACGTATACTCATGGGGTCGTAGGCCTGGGATAAGCCCTCGTGAGTTCCCGCAAACAAGTCCTCGAGTGTAATAAAATTCCCCAAGGACTTGCCCATTTTTTGGCCGTTGATGGTCACCATATTGTTATGAATCCAGGTCTTGGCAGGGGCACAACCGTGGCATCCCGTCGTCTGAGCAATCTCGCTTTCGTGATGCGGGAACAACAAGTCCATACCGCCACCGTGGATATCAAAGGGTGTGTCGAGGTATTTAGCCGACATCGCAGAGCATTCAATATGCCAGCCAGGAAACCCGGAACCCCAGGGAGAATTCCAACGCATAATGTGTTCGGGTTCCGCTTTCTTCCAAAGGGCAAAGTCTTCGGGTTTGCGTTTCTCGGACTGAGAGGCCAAGGCCCGGCGTTCGTTGCCAGCACCTGCCACCAAATCATCCACCACCCGACCCGACAACTGACCGTAGGGGTAGTGAGCGCGGTAGGATTCCAAGTCAAAATAAACCGATCCGTTCACTTCGTAGGCAAAACCCCGCTCTATCAGGGTCTGAATCATTTCGATTTGTTCAGGAATATGCCCCGAAGCCCTGGGCTCAATGGAAGGCGGAAGGTTCCCGAGCTGATCCATGGCCCGATGAAATGCCAAGGTGTAGCGCTGAACCAATTCCATGGGTTCCACCCGCTCAAGCCGGGCTCGGCGGGCAATTTTGTCCTCGCCCTCGTCGGCATCGTCCACCAAGTGCCCAACATCGGTGATATTGCGAACGTAGCGGACCTTGTAATCCAACAAAGTCAAATACCGTAACAACAAATCAAAGGTGATGTAAGGCCGTGCGTGACCCAGATGCGGCGGCCCATAGACCGTTGGACCGCAGACATAGAGGCCAACATGCGGTGAACGTAAGGGCGCAAAGGATTCTTTGGTCCGCGTCAGGGTATTGTAAAGCAAAAGTTCGGTGGCCATAAACAACGGCTGGGGTTCAAACCTTCAAAAATACACCATCAACGGCCGAGCACCGCTACCACCGGGTAGTGATCCGAATGACGCCCCGGCAAAACACGGTGACCCTGTACGGGCAGTTCAGGATCGGCCATGATATGATCAATACGAAAGCTGGGAAATCCCCCGGCATAGGTGTGACCCAGGCCCCGGCCTTTGGCCACATAGCTGTCGTTGAGACCTTGCCCTGCCAAGCAGACCGCAAAGGAATGTGGGAGGTCGTTAAAGTCACCCAGCAAGACCACCCGGTACGGTGACGCTTTTACTTTGTTTTGGACGGTTTCGGCCTGTGTCGCCCGCAATCGGGCATTGCCTGCAATTTTTCGAAAGATCCTAAAAATACTTTGCTTGGCAGTATCGCTCTGTAAATCCAGGGATCGCACCGGTTGCAAATCCCGTGTTGAAATTCGATTGCTTGCCAAATGCACATTCATGGCGCGAAGGGTGTCTCCCTTGAGAACCACATCGGCCCATAACAAACCCGTGGGCGAATCTCCTTCCCCAAGGTTATAATAACCAAAATCCAAAACCCGACCCCGGACCCACAAACCCAGCCCACTAAACCAATCCGGTTTGGTGGAGGATCCATGATTTTGCTTTTGAACAAAACAGACCGCTTGGCGCTCCCGATTCAAACCCACAAAGGAAAAGCCTCGGATTCTGGAGTCCCGTTTCATTTGGCGAAGAACATCAAAATGTTGAGGATCCCAACTTACAAAATCTTGAAAACCAGCTAGATCAGGCTGTATTGAACCCAACAAATGCACCAAATAATCGCGCGATGATGCGAATTCGTCTTTTTCTTCGGGTCCGGCATCCGATGGCAAACGAAAATTACCCACATTGTAGGTCATAACCACGAAGGGATCGGTTTGCTTGCGCCCAGTATCCGATGATGAACCAAGATTCATCGCATCCGACTCCCCCATGGATGGCCATTGCCAAAAACGAGGATGCACCGTCCAACCAACGAGCAGAACCAATAAGGACAAAAGAAAACGTGGATTACGACGCAAAACCCACCAGATTCCACAGGCAACCAAGCCCATCAGCAGAGGGTAATACCCAAAGCCCAACAAGGCCAAAGGGGCAAACCACCGCGGATCCAAAAAAGGAACGGCGTACACCGCCAACATACCGCCTGCAAGGGCCAGATTGATGCCCATTAAGGCATGGCCCAACCACCGTAACAACGAATACTTGGCGCTATTTAACCGCGATGCTGCCGGTCGAGCCATTCTTTTTCGTTTGCCTTGAGAGAAGAATAACCACTCCTTGAAATCTTGTCCAACAAGCGATCGGTTTCAGTCTGAACATCGTTGGAGCGGGGACGGACCGTCGCCACAGCGCTGGACCTCGCCTTGCCCCAAAAAGCAAAGACCCACCGGCCCTGTAAATAGCGAAGGCCGATGATACCAGCTAAAGCCCCACCGATATGCGCCCAATGCCCTCCGGCATTGGCACCCATCAAGCCTACCACATCGTAGAGCGCCAGGCCCAAGGCCAGCCATCGCAAACGAAGGGGAAGGATCCCAAACAACATCAAGGGCTGGTCCGGGGTGAGTAGAACCAAGGCCCAAAAAAAGGCCATCGCCGAGGCCGAGGCACCGATCAAACCAGGGACCCCAGGATTTGAATTCCCAGAAATCCATGGAATCAGGCCCATGCCCAATTCAAAAAAAGCAGCCCCGGCCAGACCACCGGCCAGGTACATGGGGTAAATAATGCGAGTCCCCAACAAATCCACCAACGAGCGGCCCGCCCATACCAACATGACCATGTTCCATAACAAATGCCAAAAGCTCTGATGTGAAAACATATAGGTCACCAAAGTCCATGGGCGCTGCAGCAAGGCCTGCCATCCCCAAGGAAGGACCAACCAGGAGGCCAAAGACCTCATCCCTGGCAGGAATAGCAAAACAAAAAAGATCCCGTTGATCGCAACGAGTCGATGGAGCCTGTTATTCCAATCGATGCCCCAACCCATGACCTAAACCCCTTTTTGGTAAAACCAACGAACCATGATAAAACCAAAGAGCATCCCACCCAAATGGGCGTAATGAGCGATGTTATCGTTGGGGTTAGCCTGCAGGGCCGCCCACAGTTCAATCACCACATAAATCCCCGCCAAATACTTGGCCTTGACCGGCACAAAAAAGAAAAGGTAGAGGTAACTGTTGGGAAAAAGGGTGGCAAAAGCGATCCATATCGCTGCCACTGCACCACTCGCCCCGATGATATTGGGGGCGCTCAGGAGTGCAGCTTTTTGTTGTTCAAGTGCCACCAAACCAAGAGCATCTGCATTGGCCATCTGATTTTCGATCGTCTGTAAAACCGGCCGAATATCTACCAAAAAAACAATCAGATAATGCAAAAAAGCTGCGCCAAGGCCCGCCATAACATAAAACGACAAAAATCGAGTGGATCCCCATACATTTTCAAGAATACTCCCAAACATCCAAAACGAAAACATATTAAAAATCAAATGCTCCAAACTACCATGCATAAACAAATGCGTGATGGGCTGCCAGAAACCGTAGGCCTCCGAGCCTGGCAAATGCATACCAAGCAATTCAATAAAATCCAAACCAAAACTGGTTTGAAAAACATAGGTCCCCAGGAAAAACAACCCGTTGATGATGACCATGTTTTTGACCACCGGAGGCAGAAACTCAAAACGACCGGGACTAATAGGTGTGTTCATACAAATTTGTTAATGCAATCAAAGCACGCTTCGGTTCCCCACACCAACCCCAAGGTCGGCCTTCGGGGTCCAAAAAAGTTCGTTCGCCGCTCACCCAAGGCTTTAAGGCTCGCATCACCTGGGCCGGATTGGTCGGGTCAAATGGCCTTTCTTCTCCGTTCAAACCCCGAGTCCTGGCCAAATAACCAAGGGCTTCGGATCGAACGGGCTGGCCTCCTTCATGTAATCGGGCCCATATCCAGTCCAAAAGGTCCAGGACTTCGGCCATGGGGGTATGGGCGGGATGGGTTTCTACCTGATAGGTGTCTTTCTCCTCCAGTCGTCGAAGCTCAATACCCAAGCTGGCGGCCAAAGGCAGGCCATTGTCGGCTTGGTCAAGGCTCCCACCCTGCCACAAAACCGGCTCCAATGGCAGCACTCCGTGCCCTGGGCGGTAAACCTGGTCCAGGTTTTGGATGAGACGGTCCATCATGATTTCCCGGAGCAAAACCCGAACTTCAACCACCACCATTCGCTGACCCGTCCTAAACAAACCCGTTCCGTCCGGGTAAATCCATCCGTCCTGAAGATGATCGTCTTGAGTCAAGGGAGTTGCTGCGCTGTATGCGGGTTCCATCAAACCTTCCAAAAGCCGATGATACCCGGACGTTGGGGCCGATGACCCTACTTCGGACGTTGGATTTCCGAACGGATTGTAATCGGGATTCACGCGTACCGAAGGCACGCGAAGGCGATCCGGGGGCGTGCTCTGAATGCCCCAGGAACCGGGCAAAGGCTCCCATTCAAAATCCAACGAAGGCTGCAATTGATACTGACCGAGAGACCGCCGAACGGCCGCCTTGAGGATCGCATAGATACCTTGGTCCTCTTCAAATTTGACTTCGATTTTGGAGGGATGAACATTGACATCCATCTTGGAGGGATCCACCCTAAAATTCAAGACATAGGCTGGATAATGTTGGGCGGGTAACAAACCCTCCATGGCCGAACTCACGGCATGCTGCAGGTAAGCGTCCTTGAAATAACGCCCGTTCACAAAGAGATACTGCGCATACCGCGTTTTGCGACAAAGGGCTGGTTTGGCCACAAAACCACTCAAACCAACCAGTTGGGTATCTTCCTCCACCGGAACCAATCCATCCGCAAAATTTTTGCCCAACACAGCCTGTATCCTTTGCCGGAGATTTCCCGGCTTGAGACTGTAGACCATTTGACCCTGCGATTTCAATTCAAGGGCCAAGTCCGGACGAGCCAAGGCCAATCGGATAAACTCTTCTTCGAGGTTCTTGGATTCCGTGCTGTCTTTTTTGAGAAAATTACGCCGGGCCGGGACATTAAAAAACAACGAACGCACCGAAACCCGGGTGCCCAAAGGGAGGGCCGAGGGCTGGTTTTGGGTGATGGCACCCCCTTGGGCCTCGACCAGCACCCCCAGTTCTTGATCCGCCACCCGGCTGGCCACCTCGATATGAGAAACCGAGGCAATAGAGGCCAAGGCCTCGCCCCGAAACCCGTAGGTATTCAAACGATACAGGTCTTCCCAATCCACAATTTTGGAGGTGGCATGTCTTTGCAAGGCCAGCGGAATCTGGTCCGATGGGATACCCTTGCCGTTATCCATGACCTCTATCAAGGATCGACCAGCGTCCTTGAGGCTGACTTGGATCAGGTTGGCCCCGGAATCCACAGCGTTCTCTAGCAATTCCTTCAAAACCGACGAGGGCCGCTGAACCACCTCGCCAGCCGCAATTTGATTAATAACACGGTCGGGTAGGACCTGAATTCGATGAGATTCCGACACCTGACTAGGTTAAAGGCTGGGCGGATTTGCGTCGACTGCGCCAACGAAAAAAGACCAGGACAGGCAGGGCCAGTCCCAGCCATCGCAGGTTGCCATCCCCAAACAAGGCCCAACTCAAACCCCAAACAACCCCCATAACCCAGATCATGCGCTGAATGCCGGCATAACGGTTGGTTCGGTTTAGGTTGGAGTTTCGGCGGTTAAAACGGATGGTTTTGATTGGGGCTGCCGGATCAACCGGTGCTGCCTGGGAACCAAAAACGGGATCCGTATCCTTGGCATAGAGGGGACGATAGGTAAAGCGCTTATGGGGTGGCGTCTTAAAAAAGGAAACCAACATGGTTTCAAAGGTACGGCCTGCCGGGGATTGTAATTTTGACCTAAATTAGCGTTTCTCAATCATCCAGATTCAACAACCCCTCCAACCATGACAAGCTTCGCTCCCCTCCGTTCCTTCTTCGTCACCGGCCTGGCCGTCGTACTCACCTTGGGTATCGCGCCCCTCGCCGCTTGGTCCCAACCCGGCGGCCTCAAAATCGGTGAAAAAGCCCCCGAAATCTCTCAAAGCGGGGTCGATGGCAAAGACCTCAAACTCTCTTCCCTCAAAGGAAAAATGGTTCTCATTGATTTTTGGGCTTCTTGGTGCCGGCCCTGCCGCTACGAAAACCCCAATGTTGTCAAGGCCTACGAAGCGTTCAAAGATTCACAATTCAAAACCGGCAAGGGTTTTACCGTTTTTTCGGTTTCACTGGATAACCAAAAAGACCCCTGGCTCAAGGCCATTGTGGACGACAAATTGGTTTGGAAAGAGCATGTCTCCGACCTCAAGGGTTGGGGGAATGCCGCCGGACAGATGTACGGTGTTACCGGGATCCCTATGAGCTACCTGATTGACGGCAAGGGCGTCATCATCGCCAAAAACCTGCGCGGTCCAGCCCTCGAAGAAACCCTCAAGCAGCACCTGAAGTAATTACTTGAGGAAGAGCAGCTCCCTGTATTTGGGGAGGGGCCACAACTCGTTGTCTACCAGGATTTCCAGTCGATCGGCGTGGTCGCGGATGCTTTCCAGGTAAGGCTTGACTTGATCGCAATAAGCCTGGGCCATAGCGCGGGTTGAATCAATTTCGTTGGCTTTTTTGCGAGCCAGGCGCATCTTTTCGGTTTGTTCCACCATGGCCGAAATATGTTGGGCGATGGTTTCGGCCAGTACCTTGAGGGAAGCCGAACTCTTGGCGTTCATGCCCAGTTCTTTTTGCAATCGCAGGTTTTCCATGCAACGTTGCTGGTAAGCCATGGCAGCAGGAACAATTTGGGTCAAACTCAGCTCCCCAACCAAACGGGATTCAATCTGGATTTTTTTGATGTAATTCTCCAACATGATTTCATGGCGGGCTTCGATTTCCCGATGGCTGTAGACCCCTGTTTTTTCAAAAAGCTGGATGGTGGACTTGGAAACCATGGCATCCAAGGCATCCGGGGTTGTCCGAAAATTGGATAAGCCCCTTTTGGCGGCTTCTTTTTGCCATTCATCGCCGTAGCCATTCCCCTCGAATCGAATTTTTTTGGTTGCTTTGATGTATTTCTGCAAAACTTTGAGAATCGCCCCTTCGCGGCTTTCTCCGTCCCCAATGGCCTTGTCCACCTCGGCCTTGAAGGCCGTTAGGCTTTGGGCCATCGCTGAATTGAGAACTGTCATGGCCGCAGCGCAATTGGACGCAGAACCAACGGCCCTTAATTCAAATTTGTTGCCGGTAAACGCAAAGGGCGAAGTGCGGTTGCGGTCGGTATTGTCGAGCAATATTTCGGGAATCGCTTTGATATGGTGCATGAGGGAACGTACCTCGACCTGATCCTTGTCCAGTTTGCCTTTTTCGATTTCATCCAATACCCTGGACAATTGCTCGCCAAGAAAAGCTGACATAATAGCCGGAGGGGCCTCGTTGGCGCCCAGTCGGTGATCGTTACCGGCCGAAGCAATCGAAGCCCGAATCAAGTCGGCATGGTCATGAAAGGCCTTGATGGCATTCACAAAAAAGGTCAAGAACATGAGATTGCTCTTGGGGGTCTTGCCTGGGGACAAAAGATTTTTGCCGGTATTGGTAGCCAACGACCAATTGTTATGCTTTCCCGATCCGTTAACACCCGCAAAGGGCTTTTCGTGCAATAACACACTGAGCCCGTGGCGCTTCGCGATTTTCTCCATCAGGTCCATTAGGAGTTGGTTATGGTCCACCGCCAAGTTGATTTCTTCAAATAGCGGCGCACACTCAAACTGTCCTGGAGCCACCTCGTTGTGCCGGGTCTTGAGGGGAATACCCAGACGATACGCCTCGTTTTCAAAGTCCACCATAAAGGCATGAACGCGTTCCGGTATGGTCCCAAAATAATGGTCCTCCAATTGCTGACCGCGGGCGGCACCGTGTCCAAAAAGGGTGCGGCCCGACAAAACCAAATCAGGACGTGCATCAAACAAGGCCGAGTCCACCAAGAAATATTCCTGTTCTACGCCCAATGTGGGATAAACCCGGGTGATGTTCTTATCAAAGTATTGGCAAACCGCAACGCCGGCTTTTTCGACAGCCGCCAGCGATTTGAGCAAGGGGGATTTATAATCCAAGGACTCCCCGGTATAGGAGACAAAGATGGTTGGAATGCAAAGCGTTTTGCCGGCTGGGCTCTCCAAAACAAAGGCTGGGGAACTGGGGTCCCAAGCGGTGTACCCCCGGGCCTCAAAGGTGTTACGAATGCCGCCATTGGGAAAAGAGGAGGCATCCGGTTCTTGTTGGACCAAAGCCCCACCGCTAAAGGCCTCGATGGCTTCCCCATCGTTGTTGAGCGAAAAGAAGCTGTCATGCTTTTCGGCCGTGGACCCTGTCAGCGGCTGAAACCAGTGGGTATAATGGGTAGCACCTTTGGCCAGGGCCCAATTCTTCATGCCATTGGCGACCTGCCGCGCTACATCGGGCGTAATACCGTGCCCCAAATCAATGGCCTCCAAAAGAGATTCGTAAATTTCTGGGGATAGAAATTCCCGCATGGCCTTTTTGTTAAACACACTCTCACCAAAGCGGTCGGAACTTTTGAAAACCGATTCCGGAAGCGTTGAGCCCTGATTTTGACGAATATTGGCAAGGGATTGCATGCGGAGGCTGCTCATAGTAGGATTGGATTAAAGTGAATGGGGAATGCTTTGGGGGAATTTTGGACAAAAATACGACTTTCGAAATTTTTTTTGCTCTGTTTCCTGTTATTTGGGACATTTTTCGAAAAAAACAGATTATTTAGGATTGATTACTTGATTTTTTCGTGAATTTTTGAAATTAAATAGATGTTTGGGGGGAATTACTATCAAAAAAAATCGATTTACCCGCAAAAAACATATTATGATTTAATTAAATAAATTGCCGATTCGCAGCGCCCATCTCGGGGGAGAAAACATGTATTTTTGGGCATGAAATGCCTACTCGGGCCCTGTTTAGGGCTCAAAACCTGCTTGCTCACCTTTCTCTTCACCGCGGCCATCCATCAGCGCGGCGAGTCCATGGGCCCGGGTTCCAAGATTCGCATCCAGTCAAACGTCCCCGAAAGCTCTGTTTACCGCAAAACGCAGGGTAAAGGCCTGCCCATCTCGCTTTTGGAACGCTTTCGTAACGAATTTCCTGCGGCCGTTGAGGTCCACTGGGAGCAAAAGAAAGTCCCTAGCTCTGCGGCCGTTCAGGCTGAAACCCAAACCACCCTCACCCACCGGGTCCGCGGTTGGAACCTGGGACAATCCTTTGCCGCCGAGTACCCGACCGGAGCCCAAGCGGCCACCATGGTGCATACCCTCGAACGCCCGGAGGACCTGGCCGTTGATCAACGGAGTGAAATCCTGAGACGTTGGCCGAACCAAACTTGTGTTGCGGTTTTGAGTAGCCGGCCCCGCAACGGCGTCCCCACCTACAAAGTATTGTTACAAAACAGCAGCTCCCGGCGATACGTTGTTGAGTCTTTGGAATCAAACGATACCAAAACCGCTTCACCCTGCCCCGATCGGTCCAAACCGGCCCGTCGTCCACGCCTCAGCTCCGATCAACAACGGTTGGTCTACTTGCTTCAAACTTGCCCAGCCAATTCTCCTCAACCCTAAGCATGGATTCTCTACCATCCTCCGCCAACCCAAACGGGTCTCCCAATTCCTCTCCCCTGCCCAACGATGGTTTGGCCCAACCCACGGTGGAGACCGCCGTTCAATTGGGCCTTTTGCCGGAAGAATTTGAACACATACGGGAAATTCTGGGACGCGTTCCCAATTTTACCGAACTCAGCATTTACTCCGTCATGTGGAGCGAACATTGTTCCTACA
Organism: Bacteroidota bacterium; assembly: GCA_027485465.1. Taxonomy (GTDB): domain Bacteria; phylum Bacteroidota; class Bacteroidia; order UBA7662; family UBA7662; genus SYHX01. The sequence goes on from JAIXRA010000156.1 coordinate 10,735, forward strand.
AAAACTCCATCAAATGGCTCAAAACCCTGCCCAAGGACGGTGAAGGCATGTTGGCCAAGGCGGGGGAAGAAAATGCGGGGCTGGTGGATATCGGAGATGGATTGGCCTGCGCTTTCAAAATCGAATCACACAATCACCCCTCGGCCATCGAGCCCTACCAAGGGGCCGCAACCGGCGTGGGTGGTATCAACCGGGATATTTTCACCATGGGAGCCCGACCCATTGCCCAACTAAACAGCCTGCGCTTTGGGAACCCAAACCACCCCAAAACCCGCTGGCTCATGCGCGGTGTTGTTAAAGGAATCGGTGATTATGGAAATGCCTTCGGAATTCCTACCGTGGGCGGTGAAGTTTTTTTTGACGATAGTTTTCAAATCAATCCCCTGGTCAATGCCATGAGCGCCGGCATTGTCAAACATGGGCAGACGGTGAAGGCTTTGGCCGAAGGGCCCGGCAACCCCGTCTTTATTGTTGGTTCACGCACCGGCAAAGACGGGATTCACGGCGCGGCATTTGCGTCCAAAGATTTGGGCGAAAACGCGGCAGAAGACCTTCCATCGGTGCAGGTTGGGGATCCTTTTCAAGAAAAATTACTGCTCGAAGCGACGTTGGAGCTGATCCAAACCGGTCATGTCGTGGGCATGCAGGATATGGGCGCTGCTGGCATTGCCTGTTCAACCTCCGAAATGTCCGCCAAGGGATCCTGCGGAATGCGGATTGATCTGGACAAAGTCCCGACCCGCCAGGCCCGTATGCAGCCTTGGGAATTGTTGTTATCGGAATCCCAGGAACGCATGTTGGTGGTCGGTCACAAGGGGTACGAAAAGCAAATTGCCGAGGTTTTTGCACGCTGGGATTTACCCTGCGAACAAATCGGCGAAGTCACCGAAGGGCCGCTGCTTTCTTATTACGACCAAGGACGCTTGGTGGCGGCCGTTCCGGCCGAAAGCCTGGTTCTGGGCGGTGGGGCGCCGGTTTACGAAAGAGCCTACCAGGAACCGGTCTACCAAGCCACCATCAAAGCCTTTGATCCAACCTCTGTCCCGGTCCCCGGTCCGAATCGCGATGCGATGTTACCGATCATGGAACACCTGGCTTCCCATCCCAACCTCTGCTCCAAAGGCTGGGTCGCCCAACAATACGACGATACCATCGGTACGGCGTACATGGGCACCCGTCAGCCTTCGGATGCGGCCCTGGTTTTGGTCCGCGATACCCAAAAATCCCTGGCCCTCACGGTGGATTGCAATTCCCGTTATGTCTACGCCGATCCCCATCGAGGAACCGCGATCGCGGTGGCCGAAGCTGCTCGTAACATTGTTTGTTCGGGGGCAAGACCCATGGCGGTGACCAATTGCCTCAATTTTGGAAACCCCTACAATCCCGAAGTTTACTGGCAATTTGTGGGCGCCATTCAAGGAATGAGCGAAGCCTGTATCGCGCTGGGGACCCCGGTAACGGGGGGCAATGTTAGCTTTTACAACCAATCATCGTACGAGGGTCCGGTTATGCCCTCCCCGGTGATTGGGATGCTGGGTATCCTGGAGGATCCCACCCATCAACAAACCCTGGACTTCAAACAAGAAGGGGATCTCCTCTACCTGCTGGGGCCTGTCACGGATGACCTTGGGTCGTCCCAATACCTCTACACCTACCGCGGTCTATCGCACAGTCCCTGTCCTCGGTTGGATTTGCAAGAAGAAAAATTATTGCACCAAACGCTTCAGGATTTAACCCGTCGTCAATTGGTGTTATCCATGCACGATGTCTCGGACGGCGGATTGTTCTTGGCCCTCCTCGAAGGGGCCTTGCATCGCGGTTTGGGTTTTGATGTTCAATCCAGTTCCGGTATCCGGCGGGACGCCTTTTGGTTTGGAGAAGGCCAAAGCCGGGCTGTGATTAGTGTGGATCCCAGCGAACAGTACGCCTTGGAGCAATGCTTGAGCAACAGCGGTTTGGCCTACCAATCCCTGGGCCGTGTGACCGCGGGCTCCGTGCATCTGGATGGCGTTGAATTCCCTGGCATTCAACATTGGACGGATCTGTACCAAAACTCCTTGGGGCGTCTCATGAACAACGCCTAGGCAAGGGGTTCAACGAGCCAAAGGGTTCAACGAGCCAAAGGTCGCCCCACGGGGCTAGGAAGTAACGGAGCGAATTTTGAGGCTTAGGTCCAGGGCCTCCACGCTATGGGTCAAAGCCCCAATGGACAAGAAGTGAACGCCTGTTTCGGCGTAAGCCACCAAATTATTCCATCGAATGTTACCGCTGGCCTCGGTGGCTGTATCGGGACCCAACCAGGTCACTGCTTCACGCAAAGCCTCGACGCTAAAATTATCCAACAAAATTCGATCAACCCGGCCGGCAGAACACAACACCTGAAGTTCCTCCATCGATCGGACTTCAAAAATGACCGGCAAGTCCAAAACATGGCGCTCCAGGTAGGAACGAACGGCCGCCAGGGCAGGTGCCACACCGCCGCAGGCATCGACGTGGTTGTCCTTGACCAGTATGGCATCGTACAAACCAAATCGATGGTTGACACCCCCGCCCCAACGCACCGCTTCCTTCTCGATCAACCTGTTCAAAGGCGTGGTTTTGCGGGTATCCAGCAAACGGCAAGGCGTATGTTCAATGGCCTTGGACCAAAGCCGGGTCCGGGTGGCGATGCCACTCATTCGCTGCATGATGTTCAGCAAAAGGCGCTCGGCCTGTAGAATGGAAGCGATGCGGCCCCTGACCTCCATGGCCGCAGTCCCGGCCTGGACTTCCTGACCATCCACGCAATGCATTTGGAGTTCTAACTCAGGATCGACGGTGTGCAAGACCCAACGAGCGTATTCCAAACCGGCCAAGACACCGTCCGCCTTGACCCAAAGGACCGCTTGCCCCCGCTGTTCAGGAGGAATACAGGCCAAGGTGGTATGATCCCCGCTGCCCAAATCCTCTTCCAAGGCCAAGCGGATGTACTCAAGAGGACTCAGCGAAGGACGATGCGAAAAATTTTCCATTGGTTGTTTTGTAGTTCCCAAAATAGACGGACTTTGAAAACCTGACCATTCTGGTCGCGGTATTCGCCCAAAAGGTAGGCCGCCCCTGCGCCTTGCTCGCAACGGGCATGCAATGTGCGATAAGACCGAAGCGGGTGTTTGTTCATGAAATTTCGAAGTACCGCGTAGGCAGCCTTGTTGGGGTAGGTGCTTTGGCGTTCGCCCCACTCCACTTGGACGGAAGGTCCTGCCATCGCCAAGAGACTATCGGCGTAAGCCCCTTTCCAATAACGAGCGACCCGCTGAAAATCACCGGAGGGTAGGCACCCTGCCCCTTGCTGAGCCATGGTCGGTCCCCCCAACCCCAACCAGACCAACCCGATCAACCCGATCGATAGGCCTTGGCGTAGGTTCTTGAGGGACCCAAGGCCTTTAAGCTTCCGCCGAAAGCCGCGCAAAATGATGAAAAAAGGCCGGTATCGTTTCGATGCCTTTAAGGTAATTGAAGACACCGTAATGCTCGTTGGGAGAATGCAAGGCGTCTGAATCCAAGCCAAAGCCCATCAAAACGGATTTGAGGCCCAGTTCTTTTTCGAAAAGCGCGACAATAGGAATGCTCCCCCCACCCCGGGTCGGAATGGGCATCACCCCAAAAGTGTCTTGCATGGCTTGGGAAGCCGCCCGGTAAGCGATGCTATCGGTAGGGGTCACCACCGGTTCTCCGCCGTGATGCGGACGGACCTCGACCCGAACCCCAGCGGGGGCCAAGCTTTTGAAATACGAGGCAAACAATTCCGTCGCGCTGTGAGAATTTTGGTTGGGAACCAATCGCATCGAAATCTTGGCAAAAGCCTTGGATGGCAACACCGTTTTGGATCCTTCGCCGGTATAGCCTCCCCAGATACCGTTCACATCCAGGGTAGGCCGAATACCGGTGCGCTCCAAGGTCGTGTAACCTTCTTCGCCATGGAGGGCATCGATGCCCAAATCTTGCCTATACGCTTTTTCATCCAAAGGAGCCCGGTTCAGTTCCTTTCTTTCGGTATCACTCAGGTTCTGGACATCGTCGTAAAACCCTGGAATGGTAATTCGACCCTGTTCATCGTGTAAACGGGCAATCATCGAGCAAAGCGCATTGACCGGGTTGGTAACCGCTCCTCCGTAAACCCCGGAATGCAAATCCCGGTTGGGTCCGGTCACCTCCACTTCGACATACGAAAGCCCCCGCAATCCCGAATCAATACTGGGTACATCGTTGGCAATCATGCTCGTATCGGAGATCAGCACCACATCCGCGCTCAGTTTGGAACGGTTGTTACGGACAAAAGTCCCCAGGTTAGCGGAACCCACTTCTTCTTCGCCCTCGATCATGAACTTGACATTGCAAGCCAAGGCTTGGTGGGTCATCATGTATTCAAAGGCCTTGACATGCATGTAGACCTGGCCCTTGTCATCGCAGGCACCTCTTGCATAAATTTTTCCATCCCGAATTTCGGGCTCAAAGGGCGGGCTATGCCAGAGTTCGTAGGGGTCGGCCGGCTGCACATCGTAGTGTCCGTAAACCAAAACCGTTGGCAAAGAAGGGTCGATGATTTTTTGGCCGTAAACAATGGGGTAACCATCGGTGGGGCAGATTTCGACCTCGTCCAAACCAGCTTCGCTCAGTCGTTCCGCCAAGTATTGGGCGGCTTCAAAGACATCATCGTGAAAATCCGGATTCGCCGAAACCGACGGAATTCGTAACAAATCAAATAATTCGTCCAACAGCCGTTGCTGGTTGGTTTCGATATAGGTCTTTACTTGGCTCATCATCGTCAATTTGAATTCAAAACTAAGTCCAAAACTCCTTCTCAGACCCCGTGGGTCGAATCTGCTGACCGCAACAACGCCTCCAAGGCCGGGTAGAGTTCAGCGGGTGCTGCCAGCACTTCGCGACCGTCCAAAGGATGGTGCGCAGGCCGAACGCTGCCCACCATGCCACCCGCTTCTTGGACCAGGAGCAGTCCGGCGGCCACATCCCAGGGCTGCAGATTGTATTCGAAATAACCGTCAAAACGACCCGAGGCCACATAAGCCAAGTCGATGGCTGCTGATCCCATCCGACGGAGGCCCCGGCACTGACGCATCAAGGTTTGGAGGACCTCCATGTAGGCCTGGATGCGATCAAAGCGTTGAAAGGGGAAACCGGTCGCCAACAAGGCATCTTCCAACCCCCCTGGCCTGGATACCTTCAGGCGTTGGCCGTTGCAAAAAGCCCCAGAACCCCGGGTGGCGGTGAACATTTCATCCTGAAAAGGAGCGTACACCACACCCAAGTCCACTTGCTGATCGGTCACCAAGGCAATGCTGACCGAAACAATGGGCAAACCATGGACAAAATTGGTGGTACCATCCAAGGGATCCACCACCCAACGCAGGCCCCGAACGGTTCCTGGAACCAGCCCTTCCTCGGTTTGAAAGTTGGCCTCGGGGAGCAGGTCCCGTAGCCCCTCCACCAAAAGAGCTTCGCATGCCAAGTCCACCTCGGTCACGAGATTCCTTCGGTCCTTGAAGTGAATTTCGTTGGCCTGAAGGTCCCCGCTTCGACGAAGCATGAGATCTCCGCATTGCTTGGCCAGGATCTCGACCCCCGCTTGGATTTGAGCCTCCCGGCCTTTGAGATATTCCATGAATGTTGGACGATTTAAGCTCGATTTTTCATGAGGGCACGAACCCCGTAAAGCAATCCAAAAAGCACCGTAAAAACACAAGACAAACGGCCCAGAACATCCCCGTATTTTGCGTAAAGGGTGGGTTCGTTTCGCAATTGCAAGCGTCCCTGAACCACGCCCCGACGTCCCCAGCCCAGGGTATCCACGAATTCGCCCCGGTGATCGATCAGGGCCGATATCCCGGTGTTGGCGGAGCGTATCATGGACCTTCGTTGTTCAATGCAGCGCAAACGGGCGTAGGCCAAATGCTGGCGATGACCGTCGGTTTCCCCCCACCATCCATCGTTGGTCATCACGGCCAATAGGTTGGCTCCATTGTTCACAAAGCCCCCGCAATAAGCCCCAAAAATAGATTCGTAACAAATCATCGGCGCTACCTTGAGGGGGATGCGTTCGGAGCGACCCTGGACGATTGGATCTTTGGAAATCCAGCCCATCATCAAGGGGGTACGCTCCGCTTGGGTTCCGAGTTGTCCTGTCATCCCCCCCAAATCCACCGAAATCCAACGCGCTATGGCGTTAAAAACCATTGGGTAAGGTAGTTTCTCCACCCCAATAACCAATTTGGATTTGTGATAAAGAGCGGGCCATGTGTTGATATTGTGGGGCTCCGTTGAATCCACCGAACCCAAACCCAGCGCCGAATTGTAGAAGGTATAGGTGGGAGAACCGCTTCTTTGGCCATGCAATTGGACCACGCTGGCCCCTGTCATCAAGGCCAACCCCGGACGATTTCTAACATAATTCTGCAAAGTATCCAACCACGGATTCTTAGGGGCCCCATCACCCAATACCCAATAATCCGGCAAGGCGGTTTCGGGCCATACGACCAGGCCGGTTCCCTCAAGCGAATCGGTGCATTTCAAGAAGATTCGCATTTGTTCGGCGTAAGTTGACGGCTCAAATTTGACCCGGTAAGGATCCAAATTGGGTTGAACGGCCAAGACCCGAATCGATGGCTCCTGGGTGTTTTCCCGGAACTTGGTGTTTTCCCGGAATTGGTAAAGGCCCACGGAAACCGCTGCTGGTATCAACAACCACAGCGCGGCCCATAACTTGGCTTGGCGCCTTTGCATCACCGTTTGGTAAAGCCAAAAATTAACCGACAAAATCCATAACGAACCTCCGGCGACCCCGGTCCACTCGTAATACTGAATCCACCAAGGATGATTGGCGGGGGCATGACCCAGGAGCATCCACGGGAAATCCAGATCGATGCGCTGATGCACATATTCCATCGCCAGCCAGGGACTCACCCAGGCCAGCCATTGCAACCAGACCTTCTTGTCGGTGGCCAAAGAACCCGCTTTTTGGAGCCATGCATAAAACATAACGGCCAAGGTGAGGTAGAGCGCATTGGCCACGACTCCAGCCACTGCACCAATCAAAGCGGCCCGATAAACCCACCAAGTACTCAAACCAAAAGCCAAACAAGCAGCACCAAAAATCACCGGCAAAGGCCTGCGGGTATGATCCACCACCCACAACAAAGGGATCAAGGCTACCCAACTCAAGGGAAGGAAATCGTGGGGAGGGAAGGACAACCACCAAGCCAGGCCGGCTAGGCCCCCCAGAACCCAGGGAAAGAGACCAGGGGATATCCATCGGGCTATCATCGGATTCATACTGCAAAAAACGGAGGAAGTCGTTTCCAAACCAAAGAACATCGGGTTGGTTTAAATCTTTGTAATTTGCACGAGTTCTTATGAAAAACAATCAAAAAAGCCGATTTGGGCAAGCCCTTAGCCCCTCCACGATGAATATATTCCTCCGGGGGGTCCTTGTTTTGGTCATTTCCACCATCGCGGCCGCTTACCCGAATCGGGTGGCTGCGGCGGCTGTTTTCTCGGAATCCGGCCCCTCGGTCTTTCGACTACCGCACCAAGGGGGGGTCTTGGAAATACCCATCCTGCCCACCGGTATCGGTGAAATGCGCCAACAATCGAAAGGCTGGGCGTCTTGGGATGGACGCGTTTACCTGCTCATGGGTTGCAAGCGCTTGCCAACGGCCACGGAATGGGAAGCGCTTAACCAGGAAGGGCTGCGTTTTGAGGGGTATCTCCCTCCGCTGGGTTACTTTGTTTCGGCACCCGCAGATTTTAGTCAATCATTGTTAAAACAACTAATTTTACCAAAATCATCCATCCTTGCCATCGCCCCCGTTGATCCTCTGCTGAAGCTGAGTCTATTTCTAATGGAGAACGGGTTTCCACGTTTGACGGTTGACTCCGACGGACGCGCCCTCCTCCATGTCACACTGCATCCGAGCGCATCGGTTGAAAATTGGACCAGAGAATTCAGCCTTGTTCCAGGCATTGAACTTGCCAAATCACCCCAAGGGCAGGACGGTATCGCCCTGCGATTGACACCCAATCTTTTGCCAACCCTCCTGCAACACCCGGCTGTTCAATTCATTGAACCTGGAAGCCAGCCCGGAGAACCCGAGGATCGGGAAGCCCGCAGTCTGCACCGGGGTCACGCCATTGATAACCTTGTGATAGGCGGTCGTCGCTTTGATGGGGATAGCGTCGTTGTAGCGATCGCAGATGATGGCGCCATCGGTCCGCATATTGATTTTGCGGGGCGTGTCACGCAATACACGACCAATACCGCAGCAGCCAACACCCACGGGGATATGGTCGCCGGCATCTCCGTTGGCAACGGCAACCTCAATCCAACCCGCATCGGTGCGGCCACCAAGGCCTATTTGCACATGTACGGAATCTCCAGTTACCCCCATGTGAGCAATGCCGTGACCAACTTGAGCACCCTGGGGACCACCCTGACCTCCACCTCCTATTCCGAAGTCAACGGGGGTCTCTACAACAGCAGCGCCGTCAGCATCGATGCCCAATTGAACAGCAACCCCTTGCTTATGCACGTTTTTTCTGCTGGCAATGCCGGAACCTCGGACCACGGGTACGGTGCCGGTTCCGGATGGGGGAACATTACCGGTGGTTACAAAGCCGGCAAAAATGTGATCGCCGTCGGCAATCTTCGTAACACGGATTCGCTCGAAAATTCATCGAGCCGAGGCCCGGCCAGCGATGGACGCATCAAACCCGATATCAGCGCCAATGGTTACAACCAAATGTCCACCGGTCCCAACAATACCTACCAGGTGGGGGGTGGAACATCCGCTGCCTCGCCCAGCGTCATGGGAACCCTCGCTCAAATTAGCCATGCCTACCGCAGCTTAAATCAAATCCGCCCTCCTGCCGCGCTCCTCAAAGCCGCCATCCTCAATACAGCCGAGGATCTTGGGAACCCCGGGCCGGATTTTCGCTTTGGTTGGGGCCGAATCAACGCCCTAAGGGCGGTGGATTTATTGCAGGACAATCGATACCAAACCGGCACCCTCAACCAGGGAGATAGCCAGAGTCTGGTCTTGGATATTCCACCCCTTACCCGGCAATTAAGGGTGATGCTCTATTGGGCGGACCGGGCTGGAGTCGCGAACGCTACCAAGGCCCTCGTCAACAACTTGGATCTCCGCGTTCTATCTCCCGTTGGGACCGCGGTCTTGCCATTGGTTCTCAACCCAACACCGACCGTTGCAGCCCTGAGTGCCCCAGCTACTCCCGGTATCGATACCCTGAACAATGCAGAGCAGGTTCGCATCCTGAATCCTGCACCGGGGAATTACACGGTGCGCGTTCATGGGACCGGAATTGCCCAAGGACCTCAAACCTATTGGTTGGTCTATGAATGGCATACCGATCAAATTATAGTGACCTATCCCATGGGCGGAGAGAGTTTTGTTAGCGGAGAGACGGAATTGATTCGCTGGGATGCAACCGGCAATACCGGAACCTTTACCGTCCAATGGAGCAATAACAACGGGCAAACCTGGTCGAACATCGCTTCCAATTTGGGGCCGAATGTTCGCCATACCTCTTGGGTTGTTCCTTCGACCACCGGTGGTCAATACAAAATCCGTGTTGTATCAGGCAGTCTAACGGGGGAATCCACCCAAACCTTCAGCGTAAGTCCTGCTGTAACGGGACTGGCCTTTGGCTATATCTGCCCCACCGAGCTGGGCTTGGTTTGGGCACCGGTGAGTGGAGCGGGTCGCTACATCGTGCACCGACTGGGGGCACGCACCATGGATTCCATCGGAACCACCACAGGAAGCAATTTTACGGTTACCGGAACCAATTTAACCTCCGAAGATTGGTATGCTATTACAGCCGTTGGGAACGCCAGCGCGTGGAGGGGTCGCCGCAGTCTAGCCGTTTCCAAACCTTTGAATACCACGACCGGTTGCCAAACCGCCCCGGTTGCCAATTTTGGAGGGTCCTCCCAACAAGCCTGCCTGAACCAAACGCTCACCCTGCTGGACCAAAGCCAAAACAATCCAACCAACTGGCAGTGGACGATTGCTCCGGCTTCCTTTGTTTTTGTGAACAATACCAACGCCAACTCCCCCAATCCTCAAGTTCAATTTACCGCCAACGGCACCTACACGGTCACCCTGGTGGCGGGAAATAGTTACGGCTCCGATACGTTGAGCAGGCTTCAGTTTATCAGTGTGGGGCAGGGTCAGTCGCTACCGATTTCGGTTAATTTTTCGGGGCTGGGTCTGCCGTCGGGTTGGGCTCTCCAAAACCCTGATTCGTCAACAACCTGGGTTTACCGCAGCGGTACCGGCCCTGGAGGAAGCACCACCACCATGGCTTGGATTAATTTTTTTGCGTACAATGCCAGGGGTCAAGAAGACGGCATGGTGAGTCCCATCCTGGATTTGACCAATGCCAATCCACAGAACACCTGGTTAACTTTTGATGTGGCCTATGCCCCCTACAACACAACCTATGTGGATGGATTGCGGATTGATGTATCATCCGACTGCGGAACCACCTATACCAACGGCATTTACAACAAAAGCGGCAGCAGCCTCGGAACCGTTCCGGCCAGCACGACGACCTTTACGCCCACAACGGCCGCCCAATGGCGCAAAGACAGTGTCAATCTGGGAGCCTATGCCGGTCAACGAATCCGCGTGCGATGGACCGCCATCAATGATTACGGTAACAATTTGTATTTGACGAATCTGCAATTGAGCAGCAGCGGGCAACCATCGGGTTTACCGGTCAGCGGTCGATTGGTCTATGCCAACAATACCCAAACATCCCTTAGCAATTCCTTGGTGATCCTCAAACAAAACAACCAAGTCTTGGCCACCGATACCACCGACGCTTTGGGTCAATTCAATTTAGGATTCCGAGCCCCGGGATCCTACACCCTGGAGTACCTCACCTTCAAGCCTTGGGGCGGGGTGAATGCGACCGATGCCTTGGGAATTAACAGGCATTTTGGGAACTTGGCTCCTTTGGCGGGGTTGCCCTTGGTCGCCGCCGACGCCAATGCGTCCAATGCGGTGAATTCGACCGATGCACTGATGGTTTCAAGGCGTTTCTCGAACCAAATCAATGCCTTCCCCTTGGGCGATTGGGTTTGGGGCACCTTGAACCTCAACCTCGTGAACGGCGGGTCCTATACCAATCTTCTCTTGCAGGGCCTCTGCAGCGGAGATGTCAATGGATCCTACGTACCTACCGGTCCCTAATTTAAACGCACCCGGTCATTTAGGCGTCCTCTTCGTTTTCGCGGGATTCAAACGCGTCCGGTCGAGCCTTGGCGCCCTCGATGACCAGCACCATTTCGCCCTTGGGCGGTCGTTGGGTACAGGCCGCCTCCAATTCCCCCAAGGACAAACGCAGGGTTTCCTGATGCAGTTTGGTGAGTTCCCTCGCCAAGCAAGCACGACGCTCGGGGCCCAGAGCGGTTTTGAGCTCCCCAAGGGTCCGAAGAATCCGGTGAGGAGATTCGTACAAAATAACGGTCCGGCTTTCGGAACGTAGGCTTTCGATTCGGGTTTTGCGACCCTTTTTGAGGGGCAAAAAGCCTTCAAAAACAAATCGATCGCAAGGAAAACCCGACAAAAGCAAGGCCGGGATGAGCGCCGTTGGGCCGGGCAGAACATCCACCTCCAATCCTTGTTCTAACAATGCACGCACCAAGAGAAATCCGGGGTCCGAAACCCCGGGTGTCCCTGCATCCGAAACCAATACGATCGTCCGCCCGTTGCGAATTTGTTCCACAACCCTCGTTAACACGGCATGTTCATTGTGCGCATGGTAGGGCTGCAAGGGGGCGTTGATTCCCAAGAGTTTGAACAACAAACCCGTCCGTCGAGTATCCTCACAGAGGACCGCATCCGCACTGCGCAGAGCTTCGAGGCTGCGAACGGTTATATCCCCCAAGTTGCCCAAAGGGGTGGCCACCAGCAACAAACGTCCGCTTGATGCGGCAGACCCGGAGGTCATTGTTCTTCGTGAATCCGAAAGTCAAAGGATTCCATGACCATATTGGCCAGGAGTTCTCGGCAAGCCTTGGTGGTGATGGCCTCGGCCTCGGCACGATCAGCCGCCTCGAGGCGAAGGCGCAAATGCTTGCCAACCCGTACATCCTGCACATGGTTCAGGTTCAGGGCCGCCAATCCAGTCAGTACGGCTTTTCCCTGGGGATCCAGCAAAGCATCGTGCGGCATGATGTCAATTTCTGCAATAAATCGGGTCATAGATATCGGGCGATAAAAAAGGAATATGGAAAATAAAAAAGCATAACAAAAAACAGTCCGGCCAAGCCGCCGGCCATAATAGCCACAGCACCCACGCCCAACAGGACCCAACGTGCTGCATTGACACGGGGTGCTCCACTTTCAAATTTCATCGAAAGCAGGGGCCAAGGAGATACCAATAACCATGAACCCATCAAAGCTGCGACGGCCAAGTGCCAGGCCTCCAATCGTAACAAATACAAGGCGGGCCAAGTATCCAAGGCGCCCAAAAAACTCATCCACAAGATGGCATGGGCCGGTGTTGGCAAACCCCGAAAAAAGCGACTGGAACCTTCTTCCAAATTAAAGCGAGCCAAACGCCAAGCTGAAGCCAGGGGGATCGCGGCAAAGGCAAGCAACCACCAACCCTCGGCATGGGATGGCCAGGGGGCCATGGGCCAGTACATCGGCCCTGTTCCATCGGTTGGCCAAGGCGAAGCCCCGTAGGATGGCAACAAACTGCGGGCATGGACCATGGCCAGGCAGGCGGGCAGAACCCCAAAGGAAACCAAGTCGGCCAAGGAATCCAGCTCCTTGCCCATGAGGCTGGGGGCCCGCAGCCATCGGGCCGCTGCTCCATCCCCAAAATCAAGCAAAGCGGCCAGAATGATCATCATCCATGCCCAGTCGTAGCCCCCGTTGAGTGCACCTACAATCCCCAGGCAGCCGCAAAGCAGGTTGGCCAAGGTCAGGGCATTGGGGACCGCAAAGCGGATGGCGCGCGGTATACGTTCTGGATTCACTCCTCAAAATTAAGCCCACCCCCTGCATCAAGGGATGGGTCGTATTTTTGGCCTTCTTGATTTTTGGTACGTGATACGATTTCTTTTGTGCTTGGTTTTTTTGAACCTGGGGACCTATGGCAATGGCTCCGGAGCCTCTTTGCCCTGGCCATCCAACCCTATGGACTCCCTTTCGAACAGGCCCTGTTACCTCACTTGGCCGGATTCCCTATGCGAACCGACCACCTTACGAGGACTCATGGGCAAGATCCCCATCGAAGTCAACCGGGTTCAACGACCTGAATTGTACGCTATGCTTGCCAAATGGTCCAAATACCCTTACCGCTACGCCGGCCGTACCTCCCAAGGCATCGACTGCAGTGGTTTGGTTTGCGAAATCCAACGGACGGTTTACGGAAGGTCGTACAGCGGAGGCTCCGCCGATATCTACCCCAAACTCACCAAGATTCCCAAAGAAGAGCTCCAAGAGGGGGACATGGTTTTTTTTAAAATTCGAAAAAACAAAATCTCCCATGTAGGGCTTTATCTAGGTAACAACCTCTTTTTGCACGCCACCACCAAAGCCGGGGTCATCGTATCCGACCTTGACGAAGAATATTACCGCCGCCGTTACTTTGGTGCTGGCCGAGACCCCAAAGCCCCGACCTGCACCCCCCTTTACCTCCCCACGACTCCATGACACCCGAAGCCATTCTTGAAGCCGTCCGTGAATCCATGCGAGGAAATCTCTGCGAATCCCTGGGCATGGAAATCCTCCATGCCGAGATGGGCCAACTAAAGGCTCGAATGCCGGTCGACCATCGAACGCGCCAACCATTTGGGCTGCTGCACGGCGGTGCCTCCGTTGCATTGGCCGAAACCCTGGGCAGCATTGGCGCCAATATGCTGGCCGGGAAAGGACGTTATGCGGTAGGGATGGAAATTAATGCGAATCATTTGCGTGCCGTCCGAGATGGTTATGTTACAGGAACCGCCACCATTATCCACAACGGCCGCTCGAGCCAAGTTTGGGAAATTCGTGTTTGCGATGAACAAGATCAGCTTTGCTGCATCTCCCGCTTTACAGCCGCCCTACGCGACCAAGCATGAGCGTAGAAACCTCCGGCACAGTCTCCGCCGAGGCTTTGTTTGATTATTGTTACAATAGAGGCATTGGATGGGTCAGCAGTCGCCGACCCCATCGCAGCGGTTTGGCAAAGGATGATTCGGAAAGGAAGGACCATGCCTCTGTTGCGTCCCATTTGAATCGGACTCAGCACTTGGTGGATCCCACCGCTCACCACAACCGGGTATGGACGCCTCAGGACCGAAATGGTTTTGTGGTGGCCCCCTTTGACTTGAAAAAACAAGCTGCGCTATGGATGGAGCCCGCCTTTGCCTGGACAGGTAACCAGGTTCCCCTTTCTTTGCTTGAGCCGGAATCTTGGTACAAGCAACCCTTGAGAGAATCCAAGGCGAGCGTTTGCCCCCAAAAGCATCATCAAAGTCAAGGTGAATTCTGCCAACACGTAGAGAAACTTATCGCCCGCCTGAAGAAGGGGTCCCTTGAGTCGAACGAACTCAGCAAAGTGGTCTGGTCCAGGACTTTGGAAGCTGAACAACCCGAGGATCTTCGTCCCTATCCATTTTTTGAACAAATATGCCTGGCCTATCCAGAGGTTCATGCTGTTTTGTGTTATCACCCATCGATGGGATTGTGGATTGGCGCCAGTCCTGAAATTTTGATTGAACGCCAAAAGGACCGGGTGTATAGCATGGCCCTGGCCGGGACAAGGGCGCTTCCGATCTTGGAGACCGACGAGGAACCCCGTCCTTGGAGACCCAAAGAGATTTTGGAACAGAGCTTGGTCCTACGTTACCTGCAACATCGGTTCCTGGGCCTGGGTCTGGCCCCCGAGACGGGTCCAACCAACAACCTTCAATCTGGACCGGTTGAACACCTTCATACCGAGGTTCATGCGACGACTTCTTTGACGTGCTACCAGATAGCCATGGCGCTGCATCCCAGCCCAGCCATCGCAGGCGAGCCTTCGGAACAAGCGCTCGATTATCTATTGTTAAACGAACCCCATCAGCGTGAACTGTACGGGGGTTTTTGGGGTTTTTTGGACGCCGAAGGCTGTGGACGACTATCGGTCAATTTGCGATGCCTACGCTGGTACCCTGATCGGGTTGTTTTGTACGCTGGTGCCGGAATCCTGGCCGATTCGGATCCCGAAGCAGAATGGCAGGAAACCTGCCGCAAGGCATCGACCCTGCTCAATCTGCTAAAATCCAAGGAAGACTTCAACGAACTTCCCCTTCGTTCATGAAAAGCGACGCTTGGCTGCATCGTTCCCATTGGTCCATGCTGGCCACAAGCCTCCATCAAGCAGGGGTGCGTCGATTGGTCCTGTGCCCAGGCTCGCGCAGTGCACCCCTCACCTTGAGCCTGGTTCGAAGCGATCGGTTTGACTACGCGGTCAGCGTGGACGAGCGCTCGGCGGGTTTTGTAGCGCTTGGGATGGCCCTGCGACATCAAGAGCCAGTGGCCGTGGTTTGCACATCGGGTACCGCCTTGCTTAATCTGGGTCCTGCCGTCGCCGAAGCGTTTTTTCAACGAATACCCTTGGTGGTTCTAAGTGCAGACCGACCCCTGGGTTCTGTGGGCCACCAAAGGGGGCAAGTCATCCATCAAAACGGAGTTTTTGGAGCGCATGTTCAGGGATCGCTCTGCTGGGTAAACCAGGATAACTCGACGGAGGCTCTTCAGGCATCCTGCGATGCCCTCCAAGCCATCCTCTATACGGCGTGTTACCAAAAGGGTCCGGTCCATATCAATGTTCCCTTTCAAGAACCCCTTTACGACCTACCTGCCGCTTTGCCCAAGCGGGCTTTGGAAAGCGATCTTTCATCGCAGGAACTTTTGACCATCCCAACCGAGTTCCGGAATCTTCCCAACGACCTCAAGGACGCTTGGAATAGCGCCTTGGTACGCCACCAAAAAATTTGGCTTTTGGCGGGAATGGGCACACCTGATTCCGAGTTGGACCGAATTCTTGAACAGCTTTTGGAACAGAACACCGCTTGCCAACTTTGGCGCGAAGACCTTTCCAACCTTCGCAGCGGCCGTCGCATCAACGAAATGGCATGGAATCTTGCCCTGCCGGAACCCCCGGATCTCTTGATTTCATGGGGCGGGCCCCTGGTTTCCAAAGCATTGGGGCGTTGCCTGGCCCTGAATCCCCGCCTCTTGCACTGGCGAATCGACCCCAGAGGCGATCTCATTGATACCTACCACCGTTTGGACGGCGTTTGGGACATGCAACCCTTGAGAGCCCTCCAAGCCCTTCTTGAGCTGCCACCCCCCTTTTCCTCCGACGATGTTCAAGGCGATGATGGGATGGATGATCAACCGCAACATCATTTGTTGGAACAACAAATCCAAGAAAAATACAAGCAACTTCCCTACTCGGATTCTTGGGCGATGAACGCTTTGAAACCCCACCTGCAGGGCGCCCGTGTTCATTTGGGAAATTCAAGTTTGGTCCGAAAGTTTTTGGCCTTGCCATCCATCCCCGGTACTCCTGCCTTCGTTCATTGCAACCGGGGAACCAGCGGTATCGAGGGCAATGTGTCAACAGCCCTGGGGGATGCCTTGGTATCCAAGGGTTCCGAGGAGGTCTGGCTTTTGAACGGGGATTTGGCGACGGCTTACGATGCCGGTGCTTGGCTGGTGGAGCCCCGGCCTTTGCTTCGGGTAGTCCTCTTTAACAACCAAGGCGGCGATATTTTTCGACAAATCCCCGGTTCCTCAACACAGGCCGAATGCGAAACCTTGTTTGCTACTCCCAGGCCCATTCATTGGGAATCCTGGTGCACCGGCTATGGGCTCCCTTGGCGTCGGGTGGATTCCAAAGAAAGCTGGGAAGCCGGCTTGGCCTGGCTAAAGGCCCAAGAACAATCCGCCGTCTTGGAGGTTTCTACGTTGGTAGAAGCCAACCGAGAGGCGGAGAGGCAGCTGCGGCCCAACCAGCCTTAAACTTGCAGACCTGACCTTGAAACCTTTCAAAGACCTTTACAACCATCCTACCACCAAACCATGAACCAACGCACCTACTCTTGGACTCCCTTGGCTGCCTTTGAAGAAATCAAATTTGAATTCTGCGAAGGGGTCGGCAAAATTTCGATTAACCGCCCTGAAAAGCACAATGCCTTTACGCCGCTAACCGTTCAGGAAATGTCCCAGGCCATGGAAATGTGCCGGCAAGACGCCCGCATCGGCGTGGTCGTCCTGACGGGAGAGGGTGGCAAGGCCTTTTGCAGCGGAGGAGACCAAAGTGTGCGCGGTCACGGTGGCTATGTTGGCAAAGACCAAGTGCCCAGGCTCAATGTTTTGGATTTACAAATGCAAATTCGCCGCATCCCCAAACCGGTGATTGCGATGGTAGCGGGTTGGGCCATTGGCGGGGGCCATGTTCTGCATGTTGTTTGCGATTTGACGATTGCGGCCGAAAACGCTCGATTTGGTCAAACCGGCCCCAAGGTGGGCAGCTTCGACGGAGGATTTGGAGCCTCTTATTTGGCCCGCATTGTCGGGCAGAAAAAGGCCCGGGAAATTTGGTACCTCTGCGATCAATACAATGCAGCCGAAGCCTTGGAAATGGGCTTGGTCAACAAAGTAGTCCCCCTCGAAAGTCTTGAAGAGACCACCATGGAATGGACCCGCAAAATCCTGACCAAAAGCCCCATCGCCCTGCGTATGCTCAAAGCCTCCTTCAATGCCGAATTGGATGGGCAGGCTGGTATCCAAGAACTGGCCGGGAATGCAACCCTTCTCTACTACCTGAGCGACGAAGCCAAGGAAGGCAAAAACGCCTTTATCGAAAAACGCGATCCCAACTTTGATTCTTTCCCCAAATTCCCTTAAATCCATCTTATGTTACCAAAATTCCTTGGGGCAACCTTCCTGGGCATCACCTTGGCCTGCGCCTCCCCCTCCGATCCTACGGACCCTACCCGGTCCAATACCGTATCCCAACAAGCCCCTCAGAACACCATGCATTCAGCCGACCAACCCCTAGATTCCGGATTATCCGACCTTCGTTTCCACGACCTGACTTTTGTGGACATTCACGGGAAGTCTCGCAATATGTCGGAATTTAAGGGTCGGTATGTTTTGATCGTTAACACGGCATCGGAATGCGGGTACACACCGCAATACAAAGATCTGCAGGCGCTGCACCAACAATACGGTTCCAAAATCACAGTGATTGGCTTTCCCTGCAATGATTTTGGAGGCCAAGAACCCGGGGATGAAAAAGCGATTGAAGGTTTTTGTTCCAAAAATTACGGCGTTGATTTCCTGATGGCATCCAAGGTTAGCATCCAAGGCGAAAATCGGCATCCGGTTTATCGTTGGCTCATGAGTAAGTCCCTCAACGGCTTATCGGACGCTGTGGTGCGCTGGAATTTTACCAAATTTTTGGTAAACGGAGAGGGTCAATGGATCGCTACCTACCCTTCATCGGTTTCGCCGATGGATGCCCAAATCACCAAGCAACTACCCTAAGGGGATAAACGTTTAATACCGACTGCAGGTTCGAAAACCTGCTTTTTTGCAGGGGCCATGAGAACCCTGCTCCTTTGTTACGGCGCCCTTTTCTTTGCCCAGATCGGGAATCCCCTAGGGGCCCAATCCCCATCGCCCGGCGTACAGGGAACCCTGAACGTTTCGGCCCAAGTTCGATCTCTGCGCCAATTTTATTGGGTCCGCGAATTACCGCGAAGAGACGAAGTCCCCGGCCAAGGACGGATCGGATATTTTGGCGGTGAGGCGAACATAACCCTTCTGTGGGGGGACAAATCGGATTCCAAAACCAAGGCTTTGAGCCTTCGGCCTAATTGCTGGCACAACTTATTGGAATTCCCTTCCATGGATTCGTTGATCCGAAATCCCGTGAATGTTACGATTCAAATGGAAATCGAATGAAGCACCCTGCATTCCTATTGGTTACTTGGTTGGCCGTCTTGCTGAGCTACCTAGATCTGCATGCCCAAGGTGGGTCGGTGCAGACCCGCTTAATGAACGCCTACCGTGGTTTGATTTTTGACCAACCCGGCCAGCCCATTGTAAGCGGTAACCAACAATCGTACAATATCCAAATTCTGGACCCAAGGACCCTGGTTCTGGAGATTGCAGCTCCCCCAAGAACGCCGCTCATGGTTCAAATTCAATCCGTCCAACAGCTATGGAACCACGCCGTATCGCCAGCTGAATCCATCCCATTTGCATGGGAGGCGGCCTTTTGCAATGCAGGGATCAACGACGAGCGAATGGCTAGACGGCAAGCCATTCCGTTGGACGTAAATCAAAATCAATTTCAGTTTGAAATGAACGATTATCAGTCCATCCCCGGTAATCCGGAACCGATTGATGACAGAGTCAAAGCCTATTTGTATGTGTACGGTCGGTTGGGTCCCGTAGGATTGGTTACCCCCGGTTTCTACACCAACCCCATCAATATCCAAGTATGGTACTAATCAAAACGAACCTTCCACCGCCACCCATCAAAGGCCCTCCAATCTGCCAAGACCCAACCAACCCTCTCCTATACAACCACCCAAAAAACCAAACCAAAAAAAATGAAAAAGCATTCTTCTCTCCAAATCCTTATGAGCCTGAGTATGGCTGCTATCCTGTTGACGGTCAACAACCTATACGCCCAAAATACAGGCGTTATCAATACCAACCTCAATGTTGGAGCCACGGTCCTTGCCCAGCTCAAATTAACCAACAACTCCGATGTTCAATTCGGCAATCTTTCAGCCACCACACCGGGCCATGTTTTTCTTTCACCCACCGGTAGCGGTCACACCAATACCGGGGTTAGCACTTCGGTAGGCAAATTCACCGTAGAGGGATCGACCAGCGGATCCGTCAAGGTTACCTGGCCTGCCAACATTGTTCTTAACTCGTCGATTGGATCCAATACCTTGATTTATAACCTGCAGGTTAATGGAAACGGCAGCGATCTGGCTTCTGGTTCCACCATTCTTGGAACAGGTGGATTGGGCGTAGCCGCAACAGCCGATGTTACGCTGGTCGCTGGAAAATACTACCTCTATGTGGGCGGAAAAGTAGGCGGAACAGCCGGCAGTGCCGCCAATCTGAACGCCCAAGCAACGGGCGTTTATGCGGGGATTGCCAATTTCCGTGTTGAGTATAATTGACATAGCCATCATCCCCCTCCTCGGTTGGGCGGAGGGGGACTGATTTTGTTCAAAACCTCCATCTTCTTTCAAAAAATCCTATCAATGAAAAAGAGCATAGGGATCCTTCTCTTCTACTCGGTGTCTCACTGTTGCCATGCCCAGGTTAGCATCGCGCCAACGGGACTTCTTTTGGACGGGCGAGGCCAAGGCGTCATGTACATTGGCAATACCGGCAGCCAACCCCAAGAGGTTCGGATCCAATTTCAATTTGGTTACCCCGGACAAGATTCGATGGGGGCCCTACAGATGATCTACGGGGATACCATCCGTGAAAAATCGTACGGATTGGGTCCTTCGATAAAAGCCTATCCCTCCGCCTTTACCCTGCAACCCCAATCCCAACAAATGGTGAGACTACTCCTCAAAGAACGCCTATTCCCTCAAGATGGGCTTTATTTCTCGAGGATAAAAATCAACTCCCAAACAGCCGTTCCAGATGCTGGAACGGTCGATACCAGCTCCGTTGGAACCCAGGTTTCTTTTCGTTTTGAACAATTCCTTCCTGTATTTTACCAACAGGGGAAATTGGAATCTGCTCTCAAAATCGCTAACCGGACTCTTCAAGCGGATTCCGGAAACGGACTGCTGAATTTTGAATATCAGTGTTCAAGCCATACGCCCTATCTGGGCCGTCTTCGTTACCGTCTCTTCTCAGAATCGGTCGTGAAGACGCTCTCGATTGGAAAGGATAGGCCTGCCGTCAGCGAACAGGATACGTCATGGAGAGAAATGGAAATAGCCCTTTATTTTGAAGGCAACCGTCGTTTCCATTTACCATGGCCTCAATCACTCAGCCCCGGTAAGCATTGCCTAGAATTGGAATTTAGCAAGGGCCGAAGTGATTACCCCGCTTTAACTTATGGAATTTCTCCCGATTATCGGGAGAGGGTTTGCTTTGATCTGCCATGATTGAACCTTCATGACCTTTCCTGAATGTTTAGCCTTGTGCTTTGCGACCATATCAAGTCAAAGCGACTCCTTGATCTCCTCGCCTTCCTTTCAGGATGCCGTGGAATACCAAGCCTTCACCCGTTACTCAGGGTACAGCGTAGGTTGGCTGACGATCCTCAAAGCAGGGAACCACTGTTGGTTTCCGCTCAAAGATTGGTTGGATCAGAGTGGGTTCACCTATCAAAAATTCATTATCAATCGAGGCCCCAATGCCCTTGATACGATTCTTAAGGGGTATTCACCCCTACGATTCAGGCGATGGGAGGCCAAGCGTTTTGATTTTCAATCCGGCACCAAAATAAATGCGACGCAAAACCTGATCATCGATGATCGTTCATGCGTTTGGGTCAACGGTTTATGGATTGAAAAAGAGTACGGATTGACGGCTCGCTTTAGAGAACAGGCCTTGGAACTCGATTTTGAGGGAACGACCTTGGCGCCGGTACGTCAGTGGTTTGATTATACCTCCCGTTGGAGTAAATCGACCACGAAGACCCCCGCGATGTCGAACCATAACATTGGAAAAACAGAACGCACGAGCCTTTCTAGCAAGTCCTTCGAAATTTCTACATGGACAGGGAGCTATCATATCAACCTAGAAGATGCTTCTTTCCTAGCCGCCCTCCAATGGGAGGCTGTGGGCCATGCCGGATTCATTGGATTCAGGTTATTCGGATCGGTAACGACGGCCTTGAACCGATTGGACCTTGCCTGGCCGGGCCTGGAGCTGCAATGGGCCTGGGGTCGCCAACAACAAATCAATTGCTTGATTTCTCCCTCCTCGGTCTCGGGTCCATGGAAAATTTCGGGTAGCAACTCCCTTATGAACCGAACCATTGACTTTGATGCGCCTTCTGGAATCCATTCACGACGGTGGCATCCTCCGGATGGACTGGCCGAATGGTCCCTAAACCACGGAGCGACCGTCCCTGCCGCCTCCAAAAAACCAATCATCGTTCAACTTCTTCCTGGAAACAACCGAATAGACTACCGTCGTCTAAATCCATGGGGAGGGATTTCAAATCATCGATTGATGTGGAATATACCAATGGGTATGATTCCGCCAAAACGTTGGAATTACGGGTATGAAATTTCCGATAGGTTCAAGACGAGCGGATTCTTGGGTTACGGCCTCCATCCCTTCCTAAGTCTGCGTACAGAAATTATACTAGAGCCCAGGAGTGAAGCACCAAGGCAAGCTGACTGGATGTTAACATGGGCCGGAGCATGGACAGCGGGGCGATTCATGAATGGCCAAACAAGCTGGACCCTCACCAACACCCTGCAGCAGTTTCAACAACAAGTTCATCTCCATCTCAGCAACCATTTCCAAGGGACTCTGAGGTATCAAAGGAGGCACCTTCAGCGGGCTTACCGTACGAGCCCTGGGTTAGGACCCGATTGGACTCCACGGGAGCATTTGGACTTCCTTGCTCAATGGAGCCTCCCAAAAGGATATGGGCTCAAAATGCTCCGCTTGGAAACCCCGCTTCTGGCGCCAAAGCGAGGATTGTTCGATCGAAAGAATGCGCATTGGCTCATGCAATTTGAAACATGGGGACAACTTTGGTTTTGGAGCTTACCTGAAGGAAGGCTATCCTGGCAGGGTCGAATTCAACCCAAGCGATCTCCCGCCTCCTTGGTGTACCAAATTACCGGTCAACGACAAGGCTGGCAGGCCTTCTTGCAATGTCATTTGCGCTCGGGTCATCATTTCAATGTTACCTATTCAACTTCCAATCCCATAGCATCCCCCGGCCCTTATGCGAATACCATTCATTCAACCTGGTCCTTTGAGTGGAAATGGATAGGCCTTCAAGGAAGTAGAGCTCTCCGTGTCAGCCTCCATGATCAAAAGACACGCTGGGAGTGCAAAGGACAATTGATGGTACCGAATCAACCAAACCAATACCCGCTCATGGCCGCCCATGGCTTGTCCTTCATACACCTTGAATGGTTTGAAGATCGAAATCATAACAAAGACAAAGACCCCGATGAAGCCGTTTTGGATGCCACCGGGGGATTTGAGGTCCCTGCCGGCATCCCTTATCAAATGATGGACAATGGTTCAGCACTCCTCGGCCCCTTTCCGAACCACAGCCGACTACGAATACGATTAACACCTCAAACCATGCTCAGTCCTGGTTGGGTAAGCGATCACAAGGAATTGGAATTGGTCTCGCTACCAAACTCCACGGCCAAATACCGTATCGCCCTGTTGCGTAGCCGTCAAATCTCAGGGACCGTCCAATTTCAAATCCCCACCAAGGAACGACCCCCAAGACCCCCTGGCAGCGAAGCAGGCGGGATTCTGATTTATGCCCTTCGATTGGAAAAGGATGCCTTTCAATCCATCGATTCCATTCTCCGTAATAGGGCGTCGTTAGGCTTGTTGTATGATTCGAACAACGCCCAAAAAACACGAACCTTGAGCGATGGTTACTTTGAATTCAATGATTTGACCCCAGGCATTTATTTGGTAGGGCCCCTCCTAAAGCAGGATGGACTGCCTTATCAATGCCGCCCACAGATGATGGACCTCCGCCAGAAGGAAACGGGCGAAGCGGTGTTTCGA
>JAIXRA010000068.1 GCA_027485465.1 Bacteroidota bacterium
CATGGTGCCGGCGCCGGCAACCATGACTCTTTCAAAACCATGTTCGGTACTCAAACCCCAAATTGTTTAACAAAACGTAGATCGTTTTCGTAAAAGAGTCGGATATCCGGAATACGATGTCGAAGCATTGTAAGTCGCTCTATACCAATACCAAAGGCATAACCGCTGTATTCATTGGAGTCGATACCGCAGTTTTCAAGAACTTGTGGATCGACCATCCCGCAACCCAGAATTTCAACCCAACCGCTGTGTTTGCAAACATTGCATCCCTGTCCAGAACACAAGAAGCATGTAACATCCATTTCGGCGGAAGGCTCGGTGAACGGAAAATAGGAAGGACGAAAACGAATTTGAACCTCGGGTCCAAAAAGATGAATGGCAAAATCGTAAAGAACCTTTTTGAGGTCTGCAAAGCTTACATCACGATCGATATAGAGTCCTTCGACCTGATGGAATTGCATGTGGGAACGGGCCGATACGGTTTCGTTGCGATAGACCCGTCCCGGGGATACCGTCCGAAGGGGCAGAAGGCCCTTCATCATCTCCTTGACCTGCACCGAGGAAGTATGGGTTCTCAACAAGTACACCGGATCGAGGGATACAAAAAAGGTATCCTGCATATCGCGGGCGGGGTGGTCGGCTTCAAAGTGCAAAGCCCCAAAATTGTGCCAATCGTCCACGATTTCGGGGCCTTCGGACCAGCGAAAGCCCAATTCCCCAAAGAAATCCAGCATGAGCCGGCGGGTCAGGGACAAAGGATGCCGGGAACCGCGACCCCAGACAGGAGCCGGGAGATGGGAGGCGGCGGCGGGGGCGGTCGCGCCGGAGGCGGCGGCCGCCTGGGCTGTGCCTGCCGAAGCCTCCTTCCAGCGTTCTTCGACTTCGGTGCGAAGGGCGTTCAGGGCCTGCCCCACGGATTTTTTTTCGGGACCGCTGAGGGCCCTGAAGGCCTCGAACAAGCGGGTGACCTCGCCCTTCTTGCTGAGAAAACGCAAGCGGTAGGCTTCGGCCGCCGCCGCATCCCCCATCTCAAAGGCCGCCGCTTCGCGGCGCAGGCTTTCCAAGGTTTCGTCCCAAGAAAGGGGTGCCACAGGTTCTTGTTCTGGATTCATGCGGGATTTGTTAAAGCAATGTTACAACAAGGATTAACGAGAATAGTTGGGCGCCTCGCGAGTGATGTCGATTCCATGTGGATGACTTTCGCGTAATCCGGCATTGGTGATTTTGATCATCCGGGCTTGGCGCAACGCTTCCAAATTCACAGCGCCGCAATACCCCATCCCCGCCTTAAGTCCTCCAATATATTGATACATCACCTCCGATAGGTTGCCCTTGAAGGGAACCCGGCCCACGATGCCTTCGGGAACCAATTTCTTGATTTCGTCTTCGGCATCCTGAAAATAACGGTCTTTGGAGCCCTCTTTCATGGCCTCAATCGAACCCATGCCTCGGTAGGTCTTGAATTTGCGACCTTCAAAAATGATGGTCTCGCCGGGCGATTCCTCCACGCCTGCAAACATCGAACCCGCCATAATGCAATCTGCACCGGCCGCCAATGCTTTGACAATATCTCCAGAATAACGAATCCCTCCGTCGGCAATCAGCGTAACTCCGGTTCCCCGTAACACATCTGCAACTTCCATCACCGCCGTCAATTGGGGAACACCAACGCCAGCGACAACCCGGGTTGTACAGATACTGCCCGGTCCAACACCGACCTTGACCGCATCGGCCCCGGCATCCACCAACATTTTGGCCGCTTGACCGGTAGCAATGTTACCAACCACCACATCCACCCGGTCGCCGGTGATTTTTTTGACCATTGACAAGGCCTCCAAAACACCCCGCGAATGGGCATGCGCTGTATCCACGGTCAGCACATCCACTCCCGCTTGGACCAAAGCCTGAACCCTCTCGGACAAATCCGCCGTCACCCCCACCGCAGCACCAACCCGGAGACGACCCATCCGATCCTTGCAGGCCATGGGGAAATCCTTGATTTTGAGAATGTCTTTGTAGGTAATCAAACCCACCAAACGGCCCTCGGCATCCACAACCGGGAGTTTTTCGATTTTGTGTTCCTGCAAAATCCCCTCGGCCTGCCTCAAGGAGGTGCCTTCAGGGGTTGTAATCAGGTTTTCCTTGGTCATCACCTCCCAAACCGGCTTTTGGGGATCGGTTTCAAAGCGCAAATCCCGGTTGGTCAGAATGCCCACCAATTTGCGGTTTTCGTCCACCACCGGAATGCCTCCGATACGATTCTCCGCCATCAAGCGCAGGGCCTCTTCAATCAGCGCATTGCGCGAAAGAACAATCGGGTCCACAATCAAGCCGCTCTCGGAACGCTTAACCTTGCGGACCTCCTGGGCCTGACGCTCGATGCTCATATTCTTATGAATCATGCCGAGCCCCCCGTTTTGGGCAATGGCGATGGCCATCTCAAACTCGGTGACCGTATCCATGGCCGCCGCAACGATGGGCACTTTGAGTTCAATATTCCGACTCAATCGACCGGTGATATTGACATCCCGGGGTAAAACTTCGGAATAAGAGGGTAACAAAAGGACATCGTCGTAGGTCAACCCCTCTCCGACAATTCTCTGTGTAAAATCCAGCATGGCAAATAGTTCTATTTGCCGAACAAAACTAAGGCGTTTGGCCTGCCCTTGGGTGTTTAAGTTCCATGAAAATGCCCGGGTCATCGGTAATCAATCCATCCACGCCCTTTTGAACGAGCCCGCACATGGTCCGTGGCTCGTTAACTGTCCACGGTACAACACGGATCCCTCTTTGGTGCATCCGACGAACCAAACGCCTGGTTACCATCCGGTAATGCGGGGAATAGGTTCCCACCTCAACACCCACATCGCCCAAAGAGCGCTGGGCTACCCTGGTTTTGAAGGGAGTCCGACGGTATTCCTCCAAAACCACCAACTCCAACGTGGAATCGACCGCATAGACCCAACGTGGAATTCTGCGGTCAAAACTTTGGATCATGCAGCGGTCCTTCATGCCGGATGCTGCCACAACACCCAGTACCAAGCGCACATATTCCTCGGGGTGGGGATGAAAAACCCCGTCCCATTCCGCTCTTGACTTGATTTCGATATTCCAAAGCGGCAAAACCCGCCCCTTAGCATCGCAATAAACCCGTACCGAATCAAATATCTCCGAGAGCAGGGGCTTGGGGGATGGCCCTATCTGTTGCTTTGGAAAACGGGGATGGCCCTTTGGACTACCGCAATCGTAGGAACGGATTTGGGCGTAATCCAATTGATACAAATTCAAAGCCGTCGATGTTCCACAAATTTCGGTATTCATCCAGGGCTCGTGGGATAAAACGACTTGACGATCCTTGCTGATGACCACATCCATTTCGAGGGTGGTCACTCCCGCCTCCAAGGCAGCTTTCATGCCGACCCAGGTATTCTCGGGCCAGCGCGCTCGATAGCCTCGATGGCCTTGGAGATCAAAGCCATGCAGGGATTGAGCCGACGCCGAACCGCAGACCAAGATAGCTAAAATCAAAAATCGAGCCATCATTTCCAAGGCGTATGGCGGCGTTGGGCCAGATACGGATGCTCTTGGAAAAGTTCCTGCCATTGCTTTTCACGTTGCTTTTCAAAATCTTGATTACCAGGGCTTTGTGGCAGTCTGGAACGATGGGCATCGGCTGTAACCAAGGACTCTAAACGCGGCAAAAGAGCCACGGCATCGGGTTTCATGGCGTATTGAACGAGACGATCGTACATAAAGGCAGTGGCCGCATAGTTGGGATGAACCAAGTCCGTGTCGTAATAACGATAATCCCGCAACACATCGATTTGCCATTCGTACGAAGGGAAATAGGTTCGGCCATCGTGGCCATCGCACAGGCGATGCGCTAATTCCAACAAACGCGCTTTGCTCCGATTGTTTTCAACCAAACCATCGCGGGCATGACGAACCGGACTCACCGTAAACCAAACCTGAAGGTCAGGCCTCCAGGCACGGAGATTTTCCAAGACTTCTTCCCAAAGGGTTTGCATTTCCTCCACCGTTACCAATCGGCGCTCAAAATTGGAAGACGGAAACCGATGGCAATTGGCCACCGGGCGACCGTTGCTGGCCAAAAAATAGACATAGGCCGTTCCCAGGGTCAAAACAAGGGTATGGGCCCTCGATAATTGGTCAGCTCCTCGTTGCAGGGCTGTTTTTAGTTTTTGGATTGCCCTCTCTTGGTCGGTATCGGAACAGTCCGAATGCATGTCCCAGCGATGCCAGACGCCTTCCCTTTGGACCCAATCCAAAAGATCCAAACCGTGATCGCCATCACGGGCCAGGCGAAGAAAGGCTTGCAAATGATGTTGCAAGGATATAGGGTCAAAAAGGGTGCCGGCTGGTTGCCAAACGACATCGAACAAATGACGCTGAAGGCGAGCCCCCATACGCTCCGCAAAACATGAACCCATCAGCAAGAGTGGGTCTTGGTGCCCCCACCGAGGTCCGCTGTAGGACCAATTTAATTCCAGACGTTCAGCCGGCGCAAAACCCATTCGCTAACGAATTAAAAATTTAGAGGGCCTCTCGCGAAGGCATCACGCCTTTTTAGTGGCCTTTGGACGCAAAACGAATTTTGACATAAGCCACTACGGCCATCATTTCTTGTTCGCTTAACACATTTCGATAAGAAGGCATGGTGTTCTTTCCTTTCAGCAGGAGGTCCATGATTTGGTTTTTGTCCAAGCGGGTTTCTTCCAGGTTTTTGGCACCACCAAGGCCCTTTTTTCCGTCTTCGCCGTGGCAAAGGGCGCATTGAGCCAAGAAAACCGACTTGCCGTGGGCAACCAAATCGTAGTTGGCATTGGTTTTTCCACTGCTATCCATGGGATCGGTTACCACCGCCGAGAGTTCGGGATGATTGGCCAACGCCATTTGCCTTCCCGCTTCAGCAAAGTCCTTTTTGTTCATGCGAGCTGATTTGGTTTCGGAAACACCGTAGGCATACAGAATCAAAAGCAGGGATAGGGTTGCTAAATATTTGTTATGGCGACGGTAACCCACGACTGCAACGGGAATAGCGGCAAAGACCGCGCCGAGTTTAACCCAAAACCAGGAGCCGACGCCGATGCTTGCATTGTTATAAGCCAGGGCCAATCCGGTGATCAAAAAGAGGGCCGAGACAATCATTTCAGGAACGCGAATTTTTTGGGCAAAGGCATCCAGACGGGCCGTATTGGTCCACAAAAGAACACATTTAATGAGGTAGATCAGCAAAAAAAGCACGACGCTAAGGGTGTGGGTATGAAGCAGTCCGGTCATCATGGCGGAAAAAGGTTGGTTTATAGGGCAAATTTCAACCCGTTCCCCTTAATTTGGTGCATGTTTAGAACAAACCTTTTGGACTTTTTGAGGAGACCTACGTTCGTGGCTCTCTTGTTTTGCATGGTGTCAGGCGCCGTTGATTCAGCGCAGGCCCAGTCTCATTTACCATACAACGGGGTCAGGGATCAGCGATCCGGTGCCCATTTGTTTATCAACGCCCGCATTTATTTGGGGCCCGGTCGTGTTCTGGATTCAGCCATGTTGCTGGAGCGCAACGGGCGTATTGCCGCGGTGGGTGCCAACCTAAATCGACCTGCCGATGCCACCGTCGTGGACCTGCAAGGTCATTGGTTGTTTCCGGCCCTGGTGGAACTTTTTGCGGAGGTGCCTACCGGTCGTAGCGGCCCAGCGAACAACCGGGTGTGGAGGGATAACCCGCAAATGACCCCAGCGCGTTTGGGGGCCTACGGGGCCAACGACGCCATTCGGGCGGATCAAGTGGCCGCCAACGAATTCAAACCGGATGCCAAATGGGCCGAATCGTATCGGCAAGCGGGTTTTGGAGCCATCAACGCGCATGTTGCGGATGGGCTTGCCCGCGGTTCTTCGGTATTGCTGGCCCCCCTGGGTCCCGAGACCCCGGCAGCGGTGGAGGCTCATCAAACCGAAGGCCCTGGCGCACAGCGTTCGGTTCTCCGCAAAGAAAGCGGGGCCTATTGGAGCTTTGAAAAAGGCAGCAGCACGCAGGATTATCCATCATCGCTGATGGGCTGCATTGCCTTGTTACGCCAAACCCTTTACGACGAACAATGGTACCGGGGCTTGGGGAATCGCAGGGATTTCACAGACTTGAACCTCGACAACATAGGTCGTCTCTCCGGACTTACACAATTCTTTGTTACCAACAACAAATACGATATTCTTCGGGCTGAACGAATTGCCAAAGAGTTCAATCGTTCGTTTGTCTACAAAGGAAGCGGAGAGGAGTACATGTACTTGGACGCCGTACGGGCCTTGGGTCGCCCCGTCGTATTGCCCCTGCTCTTCCCGGAGGTTCCCGATCTCAGCGATCCCGTCGAGGCCCGTCGCATGGGCCTGGGCTCCTTGGTCCATTGGGACCAGGCCCCGGCCAATGCCGCTTTGCTTCGCAAAGCCGGCGTCCCCATCGCTCTCACCTCCAACGGTTTGGACAAAATGGACGCATTCGCGGCCACTGTTCGCAAAGCCATCGCCGCCGGCCTTTCGTTTGACGATGCCCTGGCCGCACTGACCACAACACCCGCACGGCTCCTCGGCATGGATTCGGTGCTTGGCTCCATTGCCCCCGGCCA
>JAIXRA010000032.1 GCA_027485465.1 Bacteroidota bacterium
CAGGATGCATACAATTCAAATTGCTCGGGGCGGATGTATTCTTGGACGGGCAAATGGTTTTTGGTGGGCTGCAGGTATTGACCAATGGTCACGACATCCACCCCGCATTGTTGCAAATCCGCCAGAATACCCCGAACTTCTTCGGGGGTTTCGCCCAAACCGACCATGAAGCCGGTTTTGGTTCGCAGTCCCGCTTTTTTGATGCGGGCCAATTGCTCCAAACTGCGTTCGTAGCGGGCCTGGGGCCGCACGGTCCGGTAAAGTCGGGCGATGGTTTCCATGTTATGAGAAACTACCTCGGGCTTGGATTCCATGATGGTTTCCAAGGCTTCCCAATGCGCTTTGACATCCGGTATCAAGGTTTCCATGGTGGTCCCAGGCGATACACGACGAATTTCGCGAACCGTCGCAGCCCAAACCCCGGCCCCGCGATCTGGCAACTCATCTCGGTTCACCGAGGTTAACACGGCATGCTTGACCTCCATGCGACGAACCGCTTCAGCCACTCGATAGGGCTCCTCCAAATCCAGAACACCGGGACGACCTGTCGCAACGGCACAAAAGGAACAAGCCCGGGTACAGACATTCCCCAGAATCATGAAGGTGGCGGTACCGGCCCCCCAGCATTCACCCATATTGGGGCAATTACCACTCTCGCAAATAGTATGCAGGCGGTATTGGTCCACCAAGCCCCTGACTTTGCGAAATTCAGGTCCTGTAGGGAGCTTCACCCGCAACCAAGGTGGCTTGCGCTGCGGTAATTGATCGATCGTTAGGGTCTCCTCCATCAGGTCCCAAAAATACGGCTGTGTTCGGATGAATTCCGAACCTTTAGTTGCGCCTGCCCACTTGGTAGCACAAATAAACACAAGCCAAAAAGGGCGAACGATCCACAAAAGCCATCATGGTCAAAGGCTTGACAAAAAGTCCCCCCATGAGACCGATTTCCACAGCCTGCGGTGATCGTCGCTGTTTTCCCCATTGAGCGACCAACCCGCCTTTCGCATAGAAACCAGGCGTTACCCGTATCGCATCCAGGCCCCGGTAAAAAGGAGATGCACCAGCTATATTGCCTGCGTTATGCTTGTTGGGATCAAAGGCCTCGGCCCGCTGAATGAAGGGCTGGTCCTTGGACGTTTCGGGGTCCTCGTTGGCATAGATAATCTGCAAAAAAACAGGCTTGAGCAAGGCGAGGCTCAATCCGGCCGACCAAGTGCCCCTTAACTCGACACCGTGATGAAGGCCTCGCTCCATCCACAAGTACGATGTACCCCAACCAGCCTGAAAAGAAAAGGTTTCGTTCAACAATCCGGGCGTGTAGATACTGGCCCCGTCATCCGGATTGGCCTGGGTTTTGAAGGCGTTGGGGTGCTTCCAACGAAAGAGCGTCAATTCGACCTGCGATTCGGTGGCAAATGTGCGATTCTGAATGATTTTCCCGCCCAACCACCAACCAGAACTGTGTAATCCGCCACCTAGGCTATACCCGTTGTAAAACTCAGGCAAGGATCCGGCATTTCGCTGTTCCCATTCCAAACTACCAAAAAATTCGTTGCCCTGAGCCGCAACCGGTGCCGTCCGTAAAGCGAACCAAAGGCCCACCAAGCAGAACAGGGAACCCTGTAGAGACCAAGCGTGACGAAAATTTGCCATCAGGCATAGGATACTAAAGGGCCGTGCGCACCGATGCATGATCCGAAACAACGTCGGATGGTGGCGCATCGTACCGGGCATAGGCCGGGCATCGCCGATGGCAAGATGCTCCTAAAAGGCCCAAAGCAATCAGGGAAAACCAAATTTTTCGCATACCCAAATCTAAAGCCTACGAAGCACAAAGCCACCCCGGGGGGTGGCTTTGCAACTTGATTAAGTACGCTATGGAGCTTAGTGCGCCTTTTGAACCGGGACGCGGGTGCGGTAGGTCCGACCGTTGGCCTCTAATTCAACCTGCAGTTCGTAACGACCGTTGGCCAAGTGACTCAAGTCCAAATTCATATCGGTGTTCAACGAAGTCGCACGCATATTCATGCTAGCAACCGTTTTGCCAAGAACATCGACCGCACGAACACGCACTTCACCTGCAATGGGCAAACTCAAGCTGAGCTTGCTCAAACCGTTGGTTGGGTTGGGATAAACCCCGGCGACCAATTGATCGTTCATGCTACGCAATGAAGGAATGCGCAGACCGACCATGTCGTAGACCTGAGCCAACGGATTGGCCATTTCGCTTCCCTCACCAACCAACCAAGCCTTGGCAGGTACCGATGCATCCGTAGCGATTCGCATCCGGAACAAGGACTGTCCGCTTTCTAGGTTGACACCGTTGACATCAAACCAGGTCAAACGCAGTTGGCCGTTGTGGATATTGTAATCAAAGCGACCACCGGATAGATTGGAAACCACTTGCTCGATCTGAACTCCGGCAGGAATATCCAAGGCCAAGGAGAGAGCTCCCAATTCAAGGCTACGATCCACACGGACATCCACCCATTCGCCGTCTTTGGCAGATTGAACGCCGTTTTCACTGAGATTCAACCCGATGAATTGACGACCGGCAGCAGGTGCGTAGGAATTGTTAACATCACCCAAGCAAATACCAAACAAATCGGTCGTCACTTCGCTGAGGTTCAAGTTGTAATTCTTGGACTCAAACTTCCAATCACCGGCAGGGAAACTGTTACGTGTACCATTGAAACGATTAATAATCATCAAGGCATCTGTAGCGTTCACCAAATTGCTCAGGTTGACATCAGCAGCTGCCAAATTCAAACCCGATACCAATCCAATACCCTGGTAGTGACGAGTGGTCGCCAAGGCATCCGTTGCGGTGATACCACCCCAAGCCTTGTTGGTGCTGGCCGTCAACGAAACCGCTCCGTTTCCAAGGCCTGTCATCGAGAAGGCGCCGTTGGCACCAGTCGTTGTTGAAGCGGTTACCGCACCACTGATGGACACCGTACTGTTATCCAGAACCGATGCACCGCCCTGGTAACGTAGGACGCCGCTGATTTCGCTGGTCGTAAGCTCCAAAGACCAATCATCGATGCCGATATAACCCGCATTAGCGACGGAGTAAGCACGAATACCCAGGTAGTAAACACCGGAGGTAGTAGGTGTAAAGCGAGCTGACCTGGACTGCCAACCAGCGGCCTGTAATGCTGAGTCATTATAGATGCGAGAACCAGCCAACATGACAGTTGATGTTCTTCCTGTAGCGAGGTAAACACCCAAACGCTCACGGTTTGGTCCATTGCCTGGAGCACGAACTTTGAAACG
>JAIXRA010000098.1 GCA_027485465.1 Bacteroidota bacterium
CCTCGGGCCTGGGCATTGACCCCAAAACCGTGAAGGCGGGCCTCTACGAATGCTTGGTCAACGACCTAAACGTTCTCGATACCTGCATTCCAACCCAGGCGGAGCGCTTAAGTATTTTGCCTTCCTCCATCGACTTGGTCGGTGCGGAGATCGAAATGATCAACCGTCCTCAGCGAGAGCGGATATTGGAACATGCCCTCGATGGGGTCCTTCAGCGATTTGATTTTGTGATCATTGACTGTTCCCCATCCCTGGGGCTGATTACCGTCAATGCCCTGACCGCGGCCCATTCCGTCATCGTTCCCGTCCAATGCGAATATTTTGCCCTCGAAGGATTAGGCAAATTGCTCAATACCATCAAAATTGTTCAAAGTCGCTTTAATCCCAAGCTGAGTGTGGAGGGTATTTTGCTTACCATGTACGATGGCCGACTAAGGCTCTCCAATCAGGTGGCGGAAGACGTTCGTAACAATTTGGGGCACATGACCTTTGAGACCATCATTCACCGAAATACGCGGCTCAGCGAAGCCCCCAGTTTTGGGGTATCGGTTCTTCACCACGATGCTGCCAGCAAAGGGGCCACCAATTATTTGCTCTTGGCCCGTGAAATTCTTCAGAAAAACAATTTAACCCAAATAGCCCACGAAGAACGCTACCTGGGCGACGAATAACCATGGCTGCATCCTCCAAAAAAATGGTGCTGGGCCGGGGGCTGAGTCAACTCATGTCCCCTCAAGACCAGGACATCCTCCATTCCGCTGTACAGGAGGGGGTGGTATCGGTGGACCTCATCGAAATCAATCCGTTCCAGCCTCGGGACCAATTTGATCCCGAAGCCCTGGAAGAGCTGCGGGCGTCCATCGAAAAGCTAGGGATCATCCAACCCCTGACCCTTCGCCGGGTTGGCAACCGCTATCAGTTGATATCGGGGGAGCGGCGTTTGAGGGCGGCTCGTTTGCTGGGCAAAAAGGAAGTCCCTGCCTACGTGATCGAAACCGACAAGCAGGGCATGATCGAGATGGCCCTGGTAGAGAATTTGCAACGCAAAGACTTGAACCCCATCGAAATCGGGTTGGCCTTGTTGCGACTTCAAGAGGAGTGCAAGCTCAACCAAGACGAAGTGGCGAACCGGGTGGGGATGTCACGGGTGAATGTTTCCCATTATACACGGCTGGTCAAATGTCCTCCCGAAATTCAGGCTGCACTGCGCGCAGGGCATCTTGAGATGGGGCATGGCAAGGTCCTGGCCGGTATCGGTCGTGTGGACTTGCAGTTAGAGGCCATGAAGCGTTGCATCGAAGGTGCTTGGAGCGTTCGGGCCTTGGAAGCCTTTGCCAAGTCGCTAGAAACCACCCAACGCCGTCCAGCTGAACCGACCGGTTCACCTTCCAAGACCGCTCCATTGACCCAGGCAGCGGCCTATCAAGCGGTGCAGAACCGATTGGTTCGTCACTTTGAAAGCCCCGTACGCTTGCAGGCCGGTTCAACGGGCAAGGGTGAAATTCGAATTCCTTTTGCCAACACCGAAGACCTGAATCGTTTATTGGATTTGATTTTTGAACGCGATTGATATCAAGCCATGCGTCTTGGTTTTCGCCTTGTTTTTATCACTTTTCTTGTTGGGTTGGAGGTTTCGTTGACGGGGCCTTCGTCCTCGCTATTCGCCCAGGATGCAGCGATTCGCTCCCAAGATGCAGCGAGCCGTCCTCAGGATTCCATTCCTCCTTTGCCAGACCCGACCTTGGTTACACGCCGGGCCGCTCTGCTACCGGGTTGGGGACAATGGACCAACCGAGCTTATTGGAAAATTCCGGTGGTTTGGGGAGGATTGGGCTGGATGGCGTACCAGACTTCCAGGACCTCTGATTTGTATTTGGATTACCGCAATGCGTATCGATGGAGGACGGACAACGATCCACTCACACGGGATCCTTTTGAAAGCACGGATAGTGAAGCTTCTTTGCTCCAAAAACGCGATTTACTGCGCAGGAGTCGAGATGCCTATGTCCTGTTGACTCTGGTCGCCTACGGACTTCAAATATTGGATGCCCATGTTGATGCACATCTCAAGGGCTTTGAACGCTTGGACTTTTCGGTGCGACCAGCCCTACCAGGCCAGGCCCCTATGGGGGGAGGGGGTGCGGCACTGACGTGGACCTATCGCTTTTGAAGTCAAAATTTTTATGTTTTTTAACGTATGAATCTATTGTTTTTGGGACACGGTCGTTTGGCCAAGGTGGTCGCCGAGGAAGCGGCCCAACGTGGGCATCGCGTTGTGGATTTTTTGGATTCCCAACGCCCACTCCAAAGCGAGGATCTCAGGGTTGAGGTGGACATGGTGATTGAAACGGCTTTGCCTGAAGGCGTTATCGAGCGATCCACTCAAGTTTTGGAAGCAGGCAAACCCCTCCTGATAGGGACTACCGGTTGGTACCATCACATGTCGGAATTGCAAGCCATCTGTTCTCATAACAATGGTACGGTTTTGTGGGCGTCTAATTTTGCCCCTGCTGTCCAGATTTTTAGATCTTTAGCCGCCGAAGCGGCTCAACGATTGGCCTCCCTACCCGGCTACCGCATCGAGCTTCACGAGGCCCACCATCTCCAAAAGAAAGACCGTCCGAGCGGTACGGCTGTTCACACCGCCATGGA
>JAIXRA010000119.1 GCA_027485465.1 Bacteroidota bacterium
CCCCCATGTCCTTATCATGGCCGGGGGCAGCGGGAGTCGATTGTGGCCGGTAAGCCGGACCAACAAGCCCAAGCAGTTTTATGATTTGCTGGGAACAGGTCAAACGATGTTGCAACACACCTTTGATCGGGCCTTGGCCTTGACCGGTTCCCCATCCCGTATTCGGGTCATTACCCAAACCCAGTGGGGTGATTTGGTTCGCGAACAATTACCGGAACTGGTCGCAGAACATCTATTGTTGGAACCCATTCGCAAGCAATCTGCGACAGCCACGTATTACGGTTTGCTTAGCTTGGAGACCGAAACCGAGCAGGACACGGTGGTGATTTTGCCTTGCGATCACTTTGTGTTGGATCGAGAACGTTTTCATGAATCCATTGAACAGGCTCTTCGAGCGGCTGTTCAAACCAAGGCGATGGTGATCATGGGCGTGAAGCCCACCCGACCGGAGCCCAATTACGGTTACGTTCAATACGTTGACAACCCTACAGCGGTTTCCGAAGAAGCCCGATTTCACGTCAAAACGTTTACCGA
The DNA here is from genome assembly GCA_027485465.1 of Bacteroidota bacterium. Taxonomy (GTDB): domain Bacteria; phylum Bacteroidota; class Bacteroidia; order UBA7662; family UBA7662; genus SYHX01. Next base: position 535 of record JAIXRA010000119.1, read on the forward strand.
TCAACCTTCCCAGGAATTGGCCAATACGTTTATCCGATCCGGTGATTTTGCATGGTATACCGGGATCAAAGTGGGGGGCAAGGAGGCTTTTTTGGACCTTTATCGCCGATGGATGCCGGATTTGGTGGAAGTCTTTTCTGAATTCGAAGCCATCAAAGATCCTTTGTTACGAAAGTCGTTGATCGATAAAATTTACCCCCGATGTGAGTCGGTTTCTTTTCGCGAGGGTATTTTGGACAAAGCCGGAACCTTGTTATTGCAATTGGGCGATTACGGTTGGGGTGACTTGACCTATTGGGCCGAAATTTATCGGGAACACGAGAAAGATTATTTTGGGAATGCGGTGAACGGTAGCCAAGTGGCCTTGTTCGATTCTCATAACAATATGATTCATATCACGGGTCAGCGGATTGCGCTGATTGATGGTCTGGAGAATTACATCGTGGCGGATTCTCCGGAAGGGATTTTGGTATGCCCGCGCCACAAAGAAGGCGAATTGCGCCAACGCCTGGCTGTGCTGAGGCGTCAGCAGACGGACAAAAACGGAGGCGATAAGCCTCCTCGCCTTACCTAAACGGCGTGAAAACCTATTGGCGATTGTTGGTACTGGCAGGACCTCTGGGGAGGCCTATGGTTCAGTATCTTTTGTTGACCATCGGGGGAATTGTTTTTGGGCTGGCCAATTTTGGGCTGCTGATTCCCTTGTTGGACTTGATTTTTGAGACCGGGTCCATGGCCTCGGAGGGGTCTGGCAACGCCGGCGGTTCGGTGGAGGGTCTGCGGAGCGGTTTTCAGGCTTTTTTCGAAGAGATTTTAGCCGAGAACGGTCGTCAAGGAGCCTTGGCCGTGGTTTGTGCAGGGGTTGGGGCTTCGATTTTGCTGGCCAATGTTTTTCGGTTTTTGGCCCAAAAGGTTTTGAACCGCTTGCGTAGTCGGCTTATTTATCGATTGCGCCAGAGCCTTTACGGAAAAGTTTTGGCCCAGGACATTCGGTTTTTTCATCATCGCCGCAAGGGGGACTTGATCTCGGTTCTTTCGAATGATGTTACAGAGATTGAAGGTTCGGTGGTCAATACCATGCATGTTTTGTTGCGGGAGCCTTTTTTGATCCTGGCTTATGTGGCTTTTCTTTTGGCGCTTTCACCGGCTTTAACGATTTTTTCCTTCATGGTTTTGCCGGTTTCCGGCTGGTTCATAGGCTTGTTAACGCGTCGCCTGCGCAGGGATTCCGGGAACAGCCAGGACCTTTTGGGATCGCTTTTGTCGAGACTCGAAGAAACCATTAGCGGGATTCGTATCGTTCGTATTAGCAATGCTTCCGGGTTCATGTCGGATCGCTTCGATTCGCTCAACAAATCCTACGCCGGCCTGTTGCGCAAAATATTTGACCGCCGTGATTTGGCCAATCCCGTATCGGAAGCCTTGGGTGTTATGGCGGTTTTGAGTATTCTTTATTTTGGAGGAACGTTGGTGATCGAGCAACGCAGTGCCTTGTCAGCCAGCGAGTTCATTGCCTATATTCTTTTGTTTTCCCAATTGTTGCCCCCCGTCAAATCGCTGGGTGCGGCTTATACCAATGTCCAAAAGGGCCTGGCATCGGCTCGTAGGGTATTTGCGCTTTTGGACCAAGAGCCTCAGGTGGTGGAGAGGCCTGGAGCGGTGCCTTTGGAAGACCTTCAAATTGGTTTGGAATTTCGTGGTGTGAGTTTTCGGTACGGTGAGGCTTGGGTTTTGCGCGATTTGAGTTTTGAGAGCCGACAAGGGGAAACCGTGGCCTTGGTGGGGGTCTCCGGTTCAGGAAAGTCCACGGTGATGGATTTGATTAGTCGGTTTATTGAGCCTCAGGAAGGGTCCATTCTGGTGGATGGCCAGGACTTGGCGATGATTACAACGGAATCATGGCGTGCCCTGATTGGATTGGTTGGCCAAGAGAATCTTCTTTTTAACGATACCGTCAAGGCCAACATTGCCTTTGGGGATGAAAACCCCGACATGGATCGGGTGATCGAAGCAGCGAAGGCCGCCAACGCCCATGGCTTTGTGGCGGGGATGGAACATGGGTACGAAACCTCGCTGGCCGAGCAGGGATCGCGGTTGAGCGGTGGCCAACGGCAGCGCATCGCCATTGCCAGGGCTCTCTACCGCAACCCCCGCCTTTTGTTGTTGGACGAAGCGACCTCCGCCCTGGACTCGGTTGCGGAGCAGGAAGTCCAAGAAGCCCTGCAGGCCCTGATGAAAGGCCGAACCACCCTGGTGGTTGCTCACCGCCTCAGTACCATCCAAAAGGCCGACCGCATTGTGGTCCTCGAAAAAGGCCAAAAGGTCCAAGAAGGTACCCACGAGGAGTTGATGACCCAGGACGGCGTCTATCGTCGCCTTGTTGAATTGCAGATGCGGGCCTAGGGTGTATTTTTGGAATCGTTTCATCGAATCCCACCTTCCTTATGGCCGCTAAATACACCGAAGATAACATTAAATCACTGGACTGGCGAGAGCATATCCGCTTGAGGCCGGGTATGTACATCGGCAAATTGGGGGATGGTGCGGCGTACGACGATGGGGTTTATGTTTTGATCAAAGAAATCATTGACAATTGCATCGATGAACATGTGATGGGTTTTGGGAAGGCCATCGAAATCGAATTGGGTCGTGAATCGGTCAAGGTTCGGGATTATGGTCGGGGCATTCCTCTGGGCAAATTGGTGGACTGTGTATCGCGGATTAATACAGGTGGTAAATACGACGGCGAGGCTTTCACGAAATCGGTTGGTTTGAACGGTGTGGGTACCAAGGCCGTCAATGCCTTGAGCAAAAGCTTTGTGGTTCAGTCGTTTAGAGATGGTTTAAGCCGAAAGGCTTCGTTTGCGCAGGGTTTGTTACTGGAGGAGTCCAAGGACTTGCCAACCAACGAGAAAAACGGAACCCTGGTTGAGTTTATTCCGGATGGTGAGATTTTTCGCAATTTTCATTTTATCCATGAGTTCATTGAGGAGCAGTTGTGGAATTATGCTTACCTCAACGCGGGCCTGAGTCTTTACCTCAACGGCAAGAAGTTTTTTTCGAAGGATGGTTTGTTGGATCTGTTGGTGCGCAAGGCCCCCTCGGATGCCATTCGCTATCCGGTCATTCACCTCAAGGGCGATGATATCGAATTGGCCTTCACGCACGGTGAGCAATACGGCGAGGAATATTATTCCTTCGTGAACGGTCAGTACACGACCCAGGGGGGTACGCATTTGGCGGCTTATCGCGAGGCGTTGGTTCGGACCATTCGGGAATTTTACAAAAAGGATTTTGATGCCTCCGATGTCCGGGGCTCCATCATTGGTGCTCTAAGCCTGCGGGTGCAGGAGCCTGTTTTTGAGTCGCAGACCAAAACCAAGTTGGGATCCCAGCACATGGCCCCGGGTGGTGCTCCGCTCCGCTCCTTTGTCGGGGATTTTATCAAAAGGGAACTGGATAATTACCTGCACAAGCATCCGGCGGTGGCCGATGCCTTGCTCAAAAGAATCACCCAGAGCGAGCGGGAACGCAAGGACATGGCCGGTATCAAGAAGCTGGCCAACGAACGCGCCAAAAAAGCCAACCTCCACAACCGCAAATTGCGGGATTGCCGTCTGCACTACAACGAGGGCCGCAACGAAGGGCATTACAACAGCACGCTCTTTATAACGGAGGGGGATTCGGCGAGCGGTAGCATCACCAAGGCCCGGCAGGTCGAAACCCAGGCGGTTTTTAGCCTACGGGGCAAGCCCTTGAATTGCTACGGCCTCAAGAAAAAGGTTGTTTACGAAAACGAAGAATTTAATTTGTTACAACATGCCCTGAATATTGAAGAGGGCTTGGAAAACCTGCGCTACAACCGGGTGGTGATTGCGACCGATGCGGATGTGGACGGTATGCACATCCGTCTTTTGTTAATGACTTTCTTTTTGCAGTTTTTTCCGGATTTGGTAAGGGACGGCCACTTGTATATTTTGGATACCCCGCTGTTTAGGGTCCGAAACAAACAGGAAACCGTTTATTGTTACAGCGAATCCGAGAAACAGGCGGCCATGGCCCGATTGGGTGCAAGGGCCGAAGTCACCCGGTTCAAGGGTTTGGGTGAAATCAGTCCGGATGAGTTTGGGCGCTTTATTGGGCCGGACATGCGTCTGGAACCCATTATCCTCAAGGCCGATACATCCATTCCCAAATTGTTGGCCTACTACATGGGCAAGAACACCCCGGAGCGCCAGCAATTTATTGTTGAGAACCTGCGCTGGGAAATGGATGCCCCCCAGGGCGTGGCCTTAGCGTCCGAAGAGTCGGCGGTGCCAGCTTTGACCGAAGGGTAACCAAAGGCGATGGAGGTCGCCGACTTGGGTCAGGAGGGTATCGGCCACCAAGGTGTTTTCTGCGACGGTGCTGTCTTGAACGGCTGATTGCATGGTTGGATGATCGACGGCTTGGATGGGCTCGTCCCCGTTCCGGTAGAAGTACCGGCGTTTCTCCAGGAAGTTTAGGTTCAGGCTTTGGCCCAAGTCCTGCACAAAGCGGGTGGCCTTGTCAATGGAGCAACCGCTGGCCGAGGTTTGGGCCTCGTCCACGGCCAAGAGAATGAAATAGTCATCGTACACCCAAGCCGAGGCTAGTAGGTCCTGGCGGTGAGCCGTCCAGGTGCGAACAAATTCCTGCAGGGGTGGCTGGATGAGGGCGGTATCCAGCGGGCTGGGCGATGTGAAAATCCAAAGGCGGGCCGTGGACGGCAATTGGTCAAAGGGAACCCACACGATGTTTTGAATGAAGGATGGCTTGGATTAGTTGGCCAGGGAAATGGCTGTATTTAGCTGACTAAGGAACGGGCGGTGATTTCGGCCAGATCCATGACCTGGACTTGGTCCTGCCCGGTTTGGGAGGCTGCGTCCTTGAGCATGGTCATGCAAAATGGGCAGGCCACGGCCACGGTTTCGGCCCCGGAGGCCGCCATATCGGAGGCCCTTTCGTGGTTGATCTCCAGGCGACCGGCTTCGGCTTCTTTGAACATCTGGGCCCCGCCGGCCCCGCAACACAGCCCGTTGCG
>JAIXRA010000102.1 GCA_027485465.1 Bacteroidota bacterium
CCGCCAGGTATGACAGGGGAGGTCCTGAAGGGCGTGTTGGTAGCGTAGGTACCAACGGCCACGGGTCTGTCCTTGGGCTTTGCTTTGATAGGAGGCTTCGGTGCGGAGGCACCAAGGCCTGTCCCCCTGGTTAAAATATCCGACAATACCCTGCGCCTGGGCTGAGAGGGACCAAGGTCCTGATTTGGTTGAAAGTCCAAGCGCCCAAGTCCAGGCATCGTTCTGCCCGCCCACCGATTCCTGCCAAACCAAAAAGCCTTGTTGGGTCCACCAAGACCAGCGTGGGTAGGAACGACCGGTTCGCACTTCGAACCAATAGGCGGGCATGTTGGTATGCCGTGCGTTTTCGAGGCCTTTGCCGGCGGTGGTTTTAATTCCCCAGCCCAGGGTCACCGGGGTCTTCCTGCCCAAGAGAGCTGTGGGAACTTGCCAGCGGTTCAGAATCCAGAGTTCGGATGTGTTATGACCACGAGGTTCCTCCCATCGGGCATTGCGCAGATCCCTTACCACGGTATCGGTGGACCACCATTCGTAGGGTCGCCAATGCACTTCGAGGGAGGCCTGTCCAGGTACCAGCGGCATGGACAGGTTAAGAACGGGATTAAAGGTGTTTTCGCGGTAGGGCGCGACCCCACGATGCCATTCCTGGGCGACTTCGCCCTGCCATTGCCCGGTCAAAGCCACGCCGGTATGCAGTCCCCCCATCGCTTCGGGTAGAGCCAGGGCGTTGGGGCCTAAATAAGCCGGGGATCGGCGTATGTAATTCTGCCAGGAAGTGTAACCGTCCCAATTCACATTGCGGATCCAGAAAGCATAGGACAACTGGGCCTGCACCGGCTCACCCAAGAGGGCCAACCCTCCCATCACGAGGATTACGGTTTTGAGCAAGAGGCCCCATGCTCCAGGAATGATACGGCTCATCCCTGGCGAAGTTAAGGCGCGGGGCGCGGGGCTTACCTTTGGGGTATGAACAACGATGGAGCGATGAACCAAGGGTCGGCGGACCCCGCTCAGCAAAGCATCATGATCACCGGGGCCAGTTCGGGCATCGGCGAGGCCTTGGCCCTGGAGGCTGCCCGCAGAGGACACCCCCTGATCCTCTTGGCTCGGCGCCAGGATGAACTGAAGCGCGTGGCCAGCCTTTGCCTTGCGGCGGGTTCCCCACGCTGCCATACCCTGAACCTGGACCTGGGCGACAACGCTTCGATCGAAACCTGTGCTGCTCAAATTCTGGGCCTGGGATGGCCTATCCATGGCCTCATTAATAACGCTGGCGTATCTCAGCGTTCCACCGCCAGAGCCGCCGATGCGGAGGCCGAACTCCACCTCATGCAAGTCAATTACCTGGGTCCGGTCCGACTTACCAAACGTTTGTTACCCGCCCTGCCGGATGGAGGCGGAATTCTGGTGATTTCTTCGGTGGTGGGTCTCTTTCCTTTTCCGCAACGATCATCGTACGCGGCCTCCAAACATGCACTGCACGGATACTTTGAAACCATGGCCCTCGAAGAAAAATCCAGGCTCCGCATCAGTTTGGCCTGTCCAGGGCGGGTTCGTACCCATATATCCCTCCATGCGTTAGCCTCCGATGGCCGCAGCCATAACACCATGGATCCCGGTCAATCGGGAGGATTGGATCCAGCCCATTGCGCCGGGGTCATCTGGACCGCTTGGCAACGCGGGCGCAGGCGCATCCTGGTCGCCAGAGGCGAAAAAATCCTTTGGTGGTTGTACCGATTCATCCCTCCGTTTTTTGATAGGCTAGCCCTTCGCGTTAGTCCGGTTTAAACCACCGAATCCTCCAACACCCCTACCCCAAACCCCAGAATCCTCATGAGCACCCTTCCCTTCCTAACCGGTATCCAACAAGCCGGCATCGGTGTAGCTGACTTGGACGTCAGCTGGAAATGGTACCGCCGCGTTTTTCAGATGCGCGTACCGGTCTTTGACGATGCAGGGACGGCCGAACTCATGACCCGATATACCAACGGCATTCCCGAAAGGCGGCGAGCGGTTCTGGCCCTGAACATGGCGGGAGGAGGTGGCTTTGAGATTTGGCAATACACCAGCCGACTGCCAGTCCCTCCGGTGAACCCACCCCGCTTGGGCGATTTGGGCATCTACGCCCTCAAAATGAAGGCCAAAAACGTACCTGCCTTTCACGAAACCCTGGCCGCTGACGGAATAGCGACCGGAGCCTTGGTGGAAGACCCGCTGGCCGAACGCACCTTTTGGATGAAAGACCCCTGGGGTCAACGATTTCAATTGGTGCACGGGCAAAGTTGGTTTGATGCCGAACCCCTGGCCATCGGCGGGGTCTGCGGCGCCGTTATTGGTGTTAGCGATATGGATCGTTCGGTGGCTTTTTATACCCAAGTTCTGGGGTTACGGGAAGTTGTGTACGACCGAACCGGTGTCTTTGCGGACTTGCCCGAAGCCACCGAAGTACGTCGCGTGTTATTACGCAAGGTGGGCGAAAACTTCGGCGCTTTTTCCAAACTCCTGGGCAATGTCCGGGTCGAATTGATACAGCGAATGGACGGAAGCGGGCAGCGAATCTTTGAGGGTCGCTGCTGGGGCGATCGCGGCTTTATCCACCTTTGTTTTGACGCCATCAACCTCGAAGGCCTCAAAAACCGGGCCGAATCCATGGGGCATTCTTTCACGGTGGACAGCGCGGATACCTTTCAAATGGGGAAAGCCGGCGGACGCTTTGCCTATCTCGAGGACCCGGACGGCACCCTCCTGGAATTGGTGGAAACCCACAAGGTCCCCATTCTCAAATCGTTGGGGCTCTACCTGGACCTGCGCAAGCGCGGTATGTACAAAGTCCTGCCGGACTGGATGGTCAGACTGATGGGTTGGTCGAAGCGAAACGACTAAACCAAGCCGTCGCCGGCCATAACACAACACCCAAAGCGCCGATCCAACCAAAGGCGCAACCCAGCAGCAGGGCTAGCGCCCCCAAAAACAAAGGGTAGGTTAACATCAATATCGCAAAAAGCACCGAATCGTAATGCACGGTTCCAAGGCATAAGCGACGACTTAAGGCTTTTAGTGGCAGGTAGTAAGGTGCATGCAAAAGACGGGCTAGGCCCAAAACCATGGACCGATCCCTGGTCGGGATTAGGGGTCCCGCCAACGTTTCGGCACCACCTCCTGGACCACAGGCTTCTGCACGACCGGGGGCCTGCACCACCAAGGTCCGGAGTTCGCCCTCCAGCCAGCGATTGAACCGCAACAAAAAAGTTGTTTCGCGCAGGCGTCCCTCTGCATCCAGCGAATCCGATTCCTCTCGAAATCGCTGCATCAATTGACTGGCAAGGACCATCCCCCCAAAGCGTAAATCGACTGTTTTGCCGGGACCGTCAAAATGTTCATAATTGATGCCCACCGGAACAATTTCCAAATCCAGCCCTTGGTGAAAGGCATTCCATACCATGCGTGCACTGCCCTTGGGCAAGGGCCGCAGCTTCCATTCCTGCACACAAAGGCCTTCGGAGAAAATAATCAACGCGCCCTCCTTGGACCAATATTCGTTGGCTTCGGCAAAGGTTTCGTAATTGCGATGCACATTGGCGTAACCTTCGCGATGCCTCCATACCGGCATCATGTTGAGATGCTTGCGCAGAAAATTCCCAAAACGAGGGGTGAAGGCATCCCCCCTCCCCAAAAATCCCAAGGGAAAAGGCAGATAACTCGCAACCAAGACCGCATCCAAAAAGGACGATGGATGATTGGCACAGAGCATGCGGGGGCGATGGGGCACGCTCCCCTTTTGCCAAGAGGTTGGCCAGCTACGCAGTGTTATTTTGCTGAAATAGAAGGACCTGCACCAACCCACCAAGGTGTACAAAAACCGATAGACCATGGGCGCGCTTTGGGTTGGCCTGGACGTGTGTTTAACGAGATGCGACCGATCGGAACAAACGATTCCAACGAACCTTGTTCAACCAATCGGCGCTGTAATCGAGGCTCAACCAAACCATGACGGCTTTGCCCACCACATGGTCTTCGGGGACAAAACCCCAATACCGGGAATCCAAGGAATTGTGCCTGTTATCGCCCATCATCCAATAATAATTCATTTGGAAGGTGTACGATGTGACGGGCTTGCCGTTGATCCAGACACCTCCGTTGCGTACCTCCACTTGGTTCCCTTCGTAAACTTCGATGGCGCGACGGTACACCGGCAAATTATGGGTATCCAATGGCATCACCATGCCTTGGGCCGGGATCACAATCGGCCCCACTTGGTCAATATTCCAAGGGAATTGCGAAGCGTGTGGGAAGATTTCTTCGGTGTACATGCCGGCCGGCGCGGTGTAGGGCTCCAACAAGCGGACATTGGCGAAATCCTTCATTTTGAGAGCATTGGACGGAGTAAGACTAAAAATAAAATCCCCTTCTGCGGTCACCTGCCCGCCTTCGCTCACGTCCATTTTGCGAAGCACCAAGGGGTTGAACCCACTGCCGTCGGTTTTGACATGGTACCGGTGTTGGCTGTTGCGAGGCTCATCGACCCA
>JAIXRA010000116.1 GCA_027485465.1 Bacteroidota bacterium
GCGGAATCCTTTTGGCGCTTCCACTAGACTTTGGGGGCCATGGGCCTTGTTGTTTCTGCTGTTGGTATTGACTTTGCCGAATCTATGGGCACAGCCCCTGCGGGCCGCCGAAACCAAAACAATCCGTCTGGAGCATGTTCAATTGTTCAGATCCGGTGCGGTGCTGCGTTACGGGGTTTCCGGGAAAATTGAAGGAGGAATGCAGCGTTGGGTATTGGGCGGATGGGCCACCGCCTTGGATGCATCGACCTTGCGCATCAAGTCCAGCCCAGGATTGCGAATGACCGATTATCGCTGGGAAACCTTGCCGGTTCCGGAGTCTTGGAACGATAGCCTGCGCCATGCCGAAAAAGCCCTGGGTTTGAATCGTCGTTTGCTGGAGGATCAACAGGTGGAAATGGTTTCCTATCAGGCTGAGGAACAGTATTTGATGGCTCTCCTGGGTCGGAATCCGATCCAAAGCAAAAGTGGCACGAGCTCTCCGTCCGTATCATCCGGCGAGGCGGGTTCATCCCAAGAGTGGCTCAAAGGGGCGGAGCCTTTTCGTCTACGCATGGCTCAGGTGGGTCGTGCCAAACTAGCCTGCCAGCGTACCCTGGATTCCCTCACTCGACGTTCCGGGGAGCTTGAATCCGGTGTTCTCTATTGGCGTAACAAAATCCAAAACATGGATAAGGGATTGGTCCTTCAACTGGAAGCCCAGCCCACGTTGGTTGGCAAAAATGGACAGGTGGGTTTGGAGGTTTTTTGCCTGCAAGCGGGTTGGAACCCTGCCTATGAAATGGATGTGGATGTGAACAAGTCTCGGATTGCCTTGCGGTTGGGGGCCCGTTCTTATCAACAAAGCGGTCAGGATTGGGACGGGGTCCCTGTTGATTTTTTGACGCATAGCCCCTCGGTAGGTCTTGAATTGCCGGTCCTAACCCCTTGGTATTTGGACTATTATCGCTCCATGGTTGGAACTCCGGATCGGATAGAGACCGTGAGCAGTCTCCAAAGCAAATCGAGGGCCCAACCATCCCGTGTGGTCCCTGAGTCATCCGAAGCATCAACTCCCATGAATTGGAATGAGTTGGAGGCTTTGGATCTGCCGGAGGTTGAACGCAGGATACAGGGATCGGCCTTTGCCTACAAACCGTCCAATCCCCTTCGAATGGCCTCCGGTTCGGAGGTCTGGCAACCCTTGGATGCACGCAGTCTGGATGTGGAATTGTGGCGTTATACGGCCCCTCGCCAACAGCCCAGGGTTTATTTGATGGGGGTGCTCAGGGATTCGTCCCTTTTGGATTGGGTGGATGGTCCATGCATGATCTCGGTGGATGGAAACCGGGTGGGTGAACAAAACATTCGTTGGGCCCATGCCGCCGATAGCGTGGCCTTGTCGCTGGGAACGGACGATTTGGTCCAAGTTCAGTACCAACCGGCGGCCATTTTCAAAAACCAGCGCTTTCGATTGGATCAGTGGGTGGTACGGCAATACGGTTACCGCATTGATTTGAGGAACAGTCGCCCCGGGCCTGTGCGCATTCGCATCGAAGACCAATATCCGGTCAGCCTCCAAAAGGACCTGGAGGTTTTGGATTTGACGGCCGAAGGGGCCCGTTTTCCCACCCCTCCAGAGACCCCTTTTCCTGGTTTGGTTCGGTGGGAATTAAATCTTGAACCGCAAGGTCAACGCAGCCTCGAATGGGGTTTTCGGGTCAAACACTTGCGAAACAAGCCCCTAAGGGGGTTGTAGGCGTTTGAGCGTTTGGACCTTACTTTTGCCCTCTCCATCATCGTTTCAACCTATCCAATTTTTTTGTCATGGAACACAAGGGACATCCACCGTTGAATCTACATTGGGAACGTAGCGGCCTAGGCGCAGTGCAAAACGTATACTGGAATTTGGGTCCGGCCGAATTGGTTGAGACGGCTTTGGCGAGCGGTGAAGGACAACTCTGTGATAACGGGGCCTTGGCATCGGATACCGGGGAATTTACCGGTCGTTCGCCCAAAGACCGTTTTGTGGTGAAGGATGCGATCACCGAAAACACCGTTTGGTGGGGGGATATTAATATTCCTTTTTCTTCGGATGATTTTGATGCCCTTTACGATCGGGTGGCTGCCTATTTGGGTGGCAAATCCGTCTATGCCCGGGATGCCTATGCCTGTGCCGACCCCGCCCACCGCCTCAATATTCGGGTGATTACCGAGTTGGCCTATTCCAACCTTTTTTGTTACAATCTTTTTTTGAGACCTACAGCGGAGGAGTTGTCCAAGGCCGGTGAACCCGAATGGACGATTCTGTGCGCCCCTGGTTTCCATGCAGTCCCCGAACGCGACAAAACCCGTCAACATAATTTTGCAATTCTTAATTTTACCCGCAAAGTCATCCTGATTGGGGGGACCGGTTATACCGGAGAGATGAAGAAGGGCATCTTTGGGGTGCTTAATTTTGTGTTACCACACAACAAAAATGTTTTGTCCATGCATTGTTCTGCCAACAGCGGATCCGAGGGCGATACAGCTTTGTTTTTTGGGCTTTCCGGGACCGGTAAAACGACTTTGTCGGCCGATCCTCAGCGGCGCCTAATCGGGGACGATGAACACGGTTGGAGCGATCAGTCCATCTTTAATTTCGAAGGAGGTTGCTATGCCAAATGCATCAACCTAACCCCCGAAAAGGAACCCGAAATCTGGAAGGCGATTCGCTTTGGGTCCATTGTCGAGAACGTCGTTTTCAAAGAAGGTACCCGGGAAGTGGATTACGACAACGGTTCCAAAACCGAAAATACCCGCTGTGCTTATCCGATTCACTACATCGATAATGCCTTGGTTCCCTCGGTGGGCCGTCATCCCAAACACTTGTTCTTTTTGACCGCCGATGCATTTGGCGTATTGCCTCCAATAAGTCGTTTGAACGAGGCCCAGGCGATGTACCATTTCATTTCGGGCTATACCGCCAAAGTGGCGGGAACCGAGGTGGGGGTTACCGAGCCCCAAACCACTTTTTCGGCTTGTTTTGGTCGGGCCTTTTTGCCATTGCACCCGGGACGATACGCCGCCTTGTTGGGCCAGAAGATGAAGGAACACCAGGTACAGGTTTGGCTGGTGAACACCGGTTGGACCGGCGGACCTTACGGGGTGGGATCTCGCATGAAATTGTCCTATACCCGGGCCATGATTACGGCTGCTCTGCAGGGTGAACTGGATTCGGTTCCATCCCATGCGCATCCCTTGTTTGGGGTATCGGTCCCCGCAACCTGCCCCGGAGTTCCGGAAGAAATCTTGAACCCTCGTTTGACCTGGAGCGATCCAGCTGCCTACGATGCCAAGGCATCCCAACTAGCGGCGGCTTTTATCAAAAACTTTGACCAATACCGCGATGGCGTTGATGCCAAGGTCTTGGAAGGAGAACCGAGGCCTTAACGAAGGGTCTCGTTCAACCAATCAAAGAATACCTTCTGCCAGAGGACCGAATTCTGGGGTTTGACGACCCAGTGGTTTTCGTCCGGGAAATACAACAACTTGGTTTTGATTCCCCGCAATTGGGCTGCGGTATAGGCTTCGAGTCCCTGGGCCAACGGCACCCTGAAATCGTTTTCGTTGTGAATGACCAGGATGGGGGAGGTCCATTGATCCACGGTCCGATGGGGTGAAAACCACGTATAAGAAGCTGGTTTGGGACGATCCCAAGGTCGGCCTTTCATGTCCCATTGAGAAAAGAATATTTCTTCGGTCTGACCAAACATCGATTCTAGGTTGTAAACCCCGCAATGCGCAATCAGGGACTTGAATCGTCCGTTGTGGTGACCGGCCAACCAATAGACCGAGTACCCACCAAAGGAGGCGCCAACAGCAGCCACCTTCTCGGCATCCACAAAGGGCAGGCGCCGAACCGAATCGGTAACCCATAACAAATCGTTCATGGCTTGACCGCCCCAGTCCCCGGAGATTTGTTCGTTCCATGCCTGGCCAAAACCGGGAAGTCCTCGACGATTGGGCGCGACCACGATGTAACCTTTGGCGGCCATCAAGTGAAAATTCCAACGCATGCTAAAGGCTTGTCCAATCATGCTTTGGGGCCCTCCTTGGCAATAAATGAGGGTTGGATAGCGTCGCTTGGGGTCAAAGTTGGGGGGATAAACGATGTAGGTCTGGACCGCCTTGCCATCCGAAGAGGGAATCCAACTGCTTTCAAAGCGAGCCGATTGCAGTTGGCTGTAAAGGCTATCATTGCAATGGGTGAGCGGGGTTTCTGGGGCTGAACGCAGAGGCTCTTTGATGAATATTTCCGAGGGTCTCAGCATGGTGGATTTGAGAAAAACCAGGCGGTGGTTGCTGCGTTGCTTGGCGGCTTTTGTTTTGGATTCTGCCTTGTTGGTGACCAGATGGGGGATCGCCAAAAGTCCGCTGTACTGGGCTGTTTCGTTGGTGATCTCGGTCCAAGAGCGGACGGCGGTTTCGTTGCGGGGCGATGGACCCTTGGTCCCCGAACGAGTGGCTGTTGACGCTGATGAGTGCTGGGGCGATGGCAAAGGATGGGCGTAAACTTTGGTTGATCCTTGGTCGTAGACCCCAAAATACAGGGATTTGCTATCCGGGGCCCAACA
>JAIXRA010000013.1 GCA_027485465.1 Bacteroidota bacterium
CCTCCAATCTGAATTCCGATGGATGCAAAATTGGCAAAACCACATAGCGCATAGGTGGCCACGATGATCGAACGAGGGTCTTGCAGCGCCCCACTGATTTTGAACTGCGTCAAGGTCGTATAGGCAAAAAATTCGTTGAGGATGGCCTTTTCACCCAGCAACTGACCCACCAGAACGATATCCTTGGACGCGATCCCCAGGAGCCAAGCCAAGGGCGCAAAAACAACCCCCAGAAGGTACTGCATGGTCAACCCGGTTTGGCGACCGCCGGTCTCCAGGGCGATCCGTTGATTCCATCCCGTCCATTCCCCGATCCCGTATTGAAGGATATAATTGGCCATGGCCATCAAGGCCGTAAATACCAAAAGCATCGCCCCCACATTCACCGCCAATCGTAGTCCATCCGTGGTGCCGTTCGCAATGGCCTCCAGAACATTGCTCCCGGTTTGTTCCCGGTTCAGTTCCAAACGTTCATTGACGGCCTCCGTCTCGGGCACCAAGATTTTGGCCGCAAGAATGCCTGCAGGGGCTGCCATCATGGAGGCGCATAACAAATGCGTCGCAAAGAGACGCTGCTGTTCCGGATCGGAACCGCCCAGGAAACCCACATACGCGGCCAGAACCGACCCGGCGATGGTCGCCATCCCACCTACCATCAGGGCCAACAACTCGGAACGGGTCATCCCCATGATGTAGGGCCGAACCAGCAAGGGCGCTTCGGTTTGACCCAAAAAAATATTGGCCGAAGCCGATAAACTCTCCGCCCCTGAAATTTGCAATCCTTTGCGCATGACCCAGGCAAAGAGCCAAACGATTTTTTGCAAGAGACCCAAATAATAAAACAAAGAACTCAAAGCCGCAAAAAACACGATGTTAGGGAGTACCTGGAAAACAAAAATGAAGCCGAAGCTATCCACTCTTTCGACCAGCGACCCAAACAAGAACAAGGAGCCAGCCTTGGTAAATCCCAAGACCACCACAAAGAAACCGGAAATCCAAGAGAACACCTGCCGAAACCAATCCACTCGGTGAACCATCACCGCCAAACCTGCCTGCAATGCCAAGGCGATTCCTACCGTCTTCCACCGGATGGCCTTGCGCTTTTCCGAAAAAAGATAAAGGATGCCTATCAAAAAAAAGATGCCCAATACACCGCGAAAATGATCCAGGTTCATGTCTTGATTTTAGAAAGATGGGGTTCGGGAAGTGGGGCTAACGTTCCCCTGATTTACGACGATTTTGGATAAAATCCCGGATTTGGGCGGCTTTTTCGTAATCCTCATCGTTCAGAGCATCTTTGAGTTCTTGTTCTAAAGCCTTGAGGGAACGTTGATGGAATGAAGATTCCGGAGCAAGGTCTGAGGCGGAAGAAGGGGTTAAATCGGATTCCTCCGCCATAGAACCTGATTCAAAAAGATCGGCCTGGGCGGAATCGACGGCACCCTGCTCCAAAACGCTTTCGACTGTATAAATAGGGCAACCAAATCGGACAGCAAGTGCGATGGCATCGCTGGTTCGGGCATCCAGGACCCACTCCCGACCCGGCTCGTTGAGGTTAATCCAAAGGAGATTGGCAAAGTAAACCCCTTCGCGCAGGTCTGTGATAATCACCTCCTGCAGGTCAAGTTCAAAAGCCCTTGCAAAATTCAATAACAAATCATGCGTCAAAGGCCGGGCCGGTTTCATCTTTTCGAGTTCAATGGCTATCGCCTGTGCCTCAAAAGATCCGATAATGATGGGAAGTTTGCGACGCCCCCCCTTTTCCCCCAGGACCACCGCATAGGAATGAACAGATGCGTTGCTTTCGGAAAGAGCCAAGAGTTCCAGCTCTATTTTTTTCATCTTCCGAAAATACGAACAAGTCTCCCAAAAAAAACGGTTCGATCGTCTTTGGTCTACGAACCCGCCGAGCGACGAATGGCTTCGGTCAAACGAGGCAAAACCTCCAGGGCATCGCCCACCACTCCGTAGTCGGCCACCTTGAAGAAAGGCGCCTCGGGATCGGTGTTGATGGCCACGATGGTTTTGCTGCTGCTAACGCCCGCCAAGTGTTGAATGGCGCCGGATATGCCCACCGCGATGTATAGATCTGGCTTGATCGTGATTCCCGTCTGCCCCACATGCTCATCGTGGGAACGCCAATGCATGTCCGAAACGGGCTTTGAACAAGCGGTGGCCGCAGCGCAGGCGTCGGCCAAACCTTCGATCAAATGCCAGTTCTCGGGACCCTTGAGTCCGCGTCCTCCGGAGATCACGCGCTCAGCCTCGGTCAAAGGAATTTTGCCTTGAACTTTTTGGACCTCCAAGCGATGGGTACGACTTGCGCCGGCTCCAGCCAAGGTGCTAAGGGGCTGAACGGGGCAAGGAGCCCCCTGAAGAACCGGCTTGAGGGCGTTGGGGGTGAAGGATAAGATGCGACGATCCCCGGACACCTGGTAGGTGGCCAAACCCTTGTTCGAATACACCGTCCGTTGCACGGTCCAGGATCCGTCCTGCTGTACTTCCGGTGGATGATTCACAGCGGCCGCTAGGGTCGCCTGCCAACTCACGGCCAGGCGTGGTGCCAACGATTTTCCGGCATACGTATGGGCCATCACCAACAAGTCGGCTCCGGACTTTTGGAGGGCATCCAACAAAACCGCTGAATGAACATGGGGCTCGAAGGCATCCAGGCTCCCATCTTCCGGCATCAAGACCAAGGTGGCCCCGTAATTGCCCAAACCGGCTGCGTCCTGCTCCGAAACACGACCACCCATAACGACGGTAAAATCCTGCACCCCATGAGGTGCCCAGGTCTGCACGGCAAATGAAACGGCTTCAAAAGCGCTTTTCTTGAGTTGGCCATCCTGCTGTTCGGCGTAAATCAGTACTTTCATAGAGGGGGTGATTTTTTGGGTCTTAAAGAACTTTGGCCTGCTGGCGCAGGGCCTCAACGAGCGCGTCCATCTGATCGGCTTCAAAATAACGACAGGCTTGTCGGGCCGGGGGCAAGGCATGGCTCAACAAGGATAAGTCGGGGCCAATACCCTGTGGACTAACAACTTGCAATGGTTTTGAACGAGCGGCCATAATGCCCCTCATGTTGGGTATGCGGGGTTCGGTGAGTTCTTTTTGGCACGTAATCACCGCCGGCAACGAGACTTCGACTTTTTCGCGTCCACCATCCATGTCCCTGCTGACCGCCAGAACCCCGGCTTGGCCGGCTGGATCAATGGAGGTGGCCACATTGACTAAGGGCCAATCCAAGTATTGTGATAACATTCCACCAACCAATCCGCAGTTGTAGTCGATGGACTCTCTCCCGGTCAAAACCAAATCGTAGGACTGGCCCTGAATATAGGCCGCCAACTCGGCCGCGACTTGCCGGGAATCCAATGGTTCGGCTTCAATCCGGACGGCTTGATCGGCCCCAATTGCCAAAGCCTTGCGCAGCACCGGCTCAGCATCGGCGCCGCCGACGTGAATGACGGTCACAGTACCTCCGCCGGTGGCTTCGTTCAACTCCAACGCTTTGGTCAAAGCCAGTTCATCGTAGGGGTTGATGATGTATTGAACCCCTGTTTTGTTCAGGGATTTGTTATCGGCGCTAAAGGCGATTTTGGTGGTGGTATCAGGCACCTGGCTCAGGCAAACCAATATGTTCATAGCAGAAAAGGGGTTGTAAACCTGGGCCGACCGGGTTGGACAAAGCGCAGGCTGGAACAAAAATAGGCATCAAAGCCCAAAGCGGTATTGAATCCCCGTCATGAAACCTAGACGAGTCAGGGTACTCCGCATGACCGGGCCGGTTTCGGAGGGGGACAGCGGGTACAGCTCCTCTGAGAAAGAGCTGGTTTCCAAGTAAGCAGCCACGTCCAGGACCCAGGGACCGTTGCGTCGTCCCGCCCCCAAGGTGAATCGGCGTTGTCGCTGGTCCGATGCCGGATCAACCAAACCCCTGGCAAAAGGGCTGGAAGACCATTGGTAACCCATCCGAAACGCGTTGAGTCCAGCAATCCACTCGGTACCCAAGCGCAGTTGTTGTCCCACCCTCAGCATGTTTTGGGTTTCCCGGTTGAGTTCGACCGCCCAGTCCGGCAGATCGCCCCAAAAATCCCCAACGCCGGGACCACCGCCCCAGGGTTGGTAAACCCCCATGTTGCGGTACCCTATCCAATCGTAATCCAAACTAAGCAAACCCTTTTTGCCCCAAAAAACAGCCGCCGACAAGGTGGTTCGGTTGCTGCCGCGGTAATTCCAAACAAAGGGCAACATGGTGTCCGGATTCGGAGAATAGGTCTTGATTTCCTCGGTGGGGTTGACCCATCGCGCCACCACCCCGGTTCGGTAATCTTCTTCGAGTTGAGAACGCTCCCGTCCACTGTAAGCCATGCCGATTCGGAGCCAGGGCAAGGGCTGGCCTTGAAGGCCCAAACGCCAAAAAATACCGCTGCCCGTAACATCGAGCTGTCGCTTGTAATCAAAGCTTTCGAAATCCGGGGTTTTGTTGTTGATATCTTCCTCGCGGTACAAGGAATTCCAACGATAACGAAGGGTACGAATCCCCATGGTCAAGCCCAGATTCCATCGTTTTTGGTAAGCAGCCGACCAATGAAAACTGAGCTCGGATTGGCGACCGCGACGGAGCCTTTCTTCGCTTTGCTGAATCTGGGCATTTGGTAAGGCACTACCTATTAGGGCATTGGGCGTCGTATCTACGGGGACCAAGAGAAAGGCATCGTACGCCAAGCCGGAACCGTAATCGTTCCATTGACCGCTGCGATTGACATCATCGGCCCAGTGATGCAGAAGACTGCTGTTGGTATTGTATCCGGTGAATTCGATTCGTTCCGCAAAATTTCGGTTTTGGCTAAAACCCATCCCAAGAACATGGTCCCAGTCCCCGGTTTCTCCTACCGGAAACATGAGCGAAAGGTCTTGGAGAGGAAGTCGAAATTGACTGCTCCACGATTCGTCGTTCAAGAAGGTATTTTGATAGAGGTCCGAGCGGGCCCCCAGGGTCGCTGACCAGGTCAGTCTTCGGATGCCCCCCAAAGCAGCGGGGTTCACCAAGACCGAACCGTAATCCCCTACCAAGGAGCCGTTCGCCCCTCCCATACCGGCCGAGCGCGCTGTCACGGCCCATTCGGGGCGGCCGTACCGTAACAAATCATTGAGATCTTGGGCTCTAAGGTTGGTCTGAAGGAGACCTATCAGCACAATCACCGTGGTAAGGAAGCGATGGCACACCATCCAAAGGGTTCGATTGCTGGCCATTATCTACGGGGTGAATGGGACCCGGAACGACCGGAGGAGGAAGGTGTGGAGCGCGAGGAGCCCGAACCGCTGGAGGAATTGGAACGGGGCGCCGTGTACGTCCGGGGCGTGGAGCGCGGGGCGGTGTACGAGCGGGGCTCGGAACGGGGCGCCGTGTACGAGCGGGGCTCAGAACGGGGCGCCGTGTACGAGCGGGGCTCGGAACGGGGCGCCGTATACGAGCGGGGCTCAGAGCGGGGCGCCGTATACGAGCGAGGCTCGGAACGGGGCACCGTGTACGTCCGGGGCTCGGTATAAACCTTGGACGGAGTGCTGAAGGTATGGCGGGTTCGGTTGCCGGACTCGACATTCCCACCGTAACGAGTTTCGGCTTGGAGGGGACGACGGGTTTCATCGGTAGCCGCGGCCGTGGTCCGATTTGACCAAGACCCTGTCCGGTTGGGGGCACTTGTGACACCAGCAACGCGGGTCTCTCGAACCGGCCTGTTGTTCGAGGCGGACTGACCCCAAGGGGTCCAACGATTGTTTCGAGGCGTGGTGGTATGTACCCTGTTCAAGCGATCACGACGAGGACCTGCCCAGGTGTTAGGACCGCGATGCACCCAGACATAGGGGTTTCCGCCCCAGCCGTTCCATCCACCCCAGCCAACATGGTTCCAGCCTCCGTTGCCCCAACCACCGTATCCCCAACCACCGTATCCCCAACCACTGTATCCCCAACCTCCCCATCCTGGCCCGTAATGCCAATTGTTCCATCCTCCCCAGCCCCAAGAAGGACCCCAGGGATCGTTCCAAGGATTGTTCCAATACGAAAAATAATTCCAACGCGATCCCCAACTCCAACAGGGCGCATTCCAACCAATTCCAGGACCGATACCCCATCCCCATCCCCCGTAATTGGGCCGGTACAATCCAGGTAAAAACGACGCATCCAAATTCCCGTCCTGATAACCCTGCCGGTAGGCCCGGCGATAATCCGAAACACTCATGCTTGCCACCGCATCTTCATCGCGCTGGCTCCGATCCGCCTCTCCTTCGTAACGCTCCTCCAAGGGACGCAGTGCCCGATCCGATACCGAAACGGGCTCTCTGTCGCCCTCAAAACCACCGGAAACCTGGTAAGCGTCGGTATCGTAATGATCGTAACGCCCCGACACCCCGTTGATACGACTGGTACAAGAAGCCATCCATATCAGGCCCAGGAACCAAAATTTCTTTGTGTTGTTCATGTTGGGTGGGTTTAGGTTTGACCGAAAAAGGAAGCGGGAAAGGCTGAATATTACAAAATTACCATTCTCTTTGCCGATATTTTTATTTACGGATATTTTAACAATCAACGCTTTAGATTCAACGCTTTATGGCCAAAGAAATTACCCCCCGCCACCAAGACTACGCGCAATGGTACCAGGACCTGGTCCTGCGTGCCGGTTTGGCCGATTATTCGGCGGTCCGGGGCTGCATGGTGATCAAGCCCTACGGCTTCGCCATTTGGGAAAGAATGCGGGATGCCCTCGACGCCATGTTCAAGGCAACCGGGCACCAAAACGCCTATTTTCCCCTCTTTATACCCAAATCATTCTTTAGCAAAGAGGCCGCCCATGTGGATGGATTTGCCAAGGAATGCGCCGTTGTTACGCATTACCGATTGCGCACGGGATCCGATGGGCAAATCGAGGTGGACCCCCAGGCCAAATTGGAGGAAGAGCTCATCGTTCGACCCACGTCGGAGACCATCATTTGGAACAGTTACCGGGATTGGATTCAGAGTTACAGGGACCTCCCCCTTTTGATCAACCAATGGGCCAACGTGGTCCGCTGGGAGATGCGAACCCGCCTTTTTTTGAGAACCACCGAATTCCTTTGGCAAGAAGGGCATACCGCCCACGCCACGGCCGATGAAGCCCTGGTCGAAACCCGGCAAATGCTGGATATCTACGCCCACTTTGCCGAAAAATGGATGGCCATGCCGGTCATCAAAGGGATCAAAACCGAGCAAGAACGTTTTGCAGGAGCGGTTGAAACCTTTTGCATCGAAGCACTCATGCAAGACGGCAAAGCCCTGCAGGCCGGTACCTCTCATTTTCTGGGACAGAATTTCGCCAAAGCTTTTGACGTCCAATTTGCCAACGCCCAAGGTGAACGGGAATATGTTTGGGCGACCTCGTGGGGAGTCTCCACCCGACTGATGGGCGCCCTGATCATGGCCCATTCCGACGACGAAGGCTTGGTACTGCCTCCTGTTCTGGCCCCGGTGCAAGTGGTCATCGTCCCCATCTACAAAGGGAGTGATAGCATCCCCGTTCTCACCGAAGCTTGCCAACAAATCGCCGAAGAATGCAAAGCCCTCGGGCTCAGGGTTGAATTGGATACCGAAGACCATGCACGCCCGGGTTGGAAATTTGCGCAGCACGAATTGAGGGGAGTTCCGATCCGTATTGCCTTGGGGCTGCGTGATCTCCAGAACGGCGAGGTTGAATTGGCGCGCAGGGATCACCGAACCAAAACCCAAACAACCCGGGAAGGACTGGGTTTGCACTGCAAAAATCTTTTGGACGAAATTCAAGAAGAGTTGTACAACAAAGCCTTGTCCTTTCGGACAGCCCAAACCCATC
>JAIXRA010000143.1 GCA_027485465.1 Bacteroidota bacterium
ATCGAAGGCGATGCCCACGTAGTTGAAGTGGTCAAACTGATATAATTGGTAGCAGTCGCTGCAGGTTCCGCACGAAGACCGACCATCCCGCTGTATGAACCTGTACCTGCGGACATTGTACCATAATGGAACACAACTCGGTTCGTACCCTCTTCCATCCTAATTTGAAAATTGAGATTGGTACCAGTGGCGTTGTAGGGCCTGTAGTTTTTCCATTGAACAACACAGATTCGGTTGGGGGCTGTACCGATTGTTTCGACCCGGAGGGTGGAACTATCAGCTGGAGAGCCAGCAGGGCCAGCCTGACCCTGAAGGTCTACACCAAAACCAGCGATCTTGGCTGCTAAAGCAGCCGGGGTGATTGCGGAGGTTGACGAGAGAGGGGTGTACGAAGAACCAGCGGTGTTAACCGATGGCGTCAAAGTAGAAGACCCTAGCGCAATCCACCCGTTATTGTTGATGGCAATCCTATTATAGGATACGCCGTTCAACACAAAGTCAAAGCCCATGGGAATTCCAACACCCGTTGCGCCGGAAAAACCACCCAATGGTACGGCAGGGTCAATAAAAACCTGATCATCCGAGGCTGTGGTTCCAAGAACCACCCCCCCGGTAATCTCGGTATAAGGGGTTGTTGAGCGGTTGTATTGGTACAGTGGCAACAAGGCCACTTGTCCAATAGCCGGGGTCAGCCTTAGGAATCCTAAGGCGAAAACCACCAATAAGGCAAGTCTTTGTAGGTACTTTTTCATAGCTTAATGTTTATTGGTTCTAAAAATAATGCAATTCGATGAAAAAAATCATCTTAAAATAAAAAATATATAATAAAATTCCTTGGTATGGCCCTCGAATGGCTCAAGCATTTAGGTCCATTTTTGGACAAAAAAGCCCATTAAAGGCTGAAGAGCCTAATAGGCGGAGCCATCCACGTCCCCTGTGCACTGAATGACAAGGGGACACTGAACGGGTGCGCCGGCAGAAACCGAGATTCGTGCCTCCGTTGACAGCCAATCTCCGGCGGCAAAGCCCGAAATGCGGCCGTAGGCGGCTTGCAAGTCCAGCAATCCGGTCATGGGGGGGTTCATGGACAGCCACAATGGGATTGGCAGACCTGTCGGGGTACCGGTCTGTAGGCAAGGGCGGCTAACTCCTCCAAATCCACCGCAGGGGCCTGGCTCCCGATAGAGAACTTCCAGGCGGGTCGGTAGGGTCCCTGCGGGTAGTGGGGTTGGCTGGGCCTGACCAAAGTAGGTCAAGGGATTGAATAACACACGATGGCGGCCTGAAGAAACCAACGTCGTTGCAAGAGCAGAGGTCGGTTGCCCCCAGGTCCCCACCGTATAGTTTGCGCTGCCAAGGCTGTCGGTCGCTGCGGCGAAGCGGGCAACAAGGCTGGGGACCGAGGCCAAAGGGGAAGAGCCCGGTAGATTCAGAGAGACCGACAACGGTTCGGAATTGGACCATTGATTCGTAAAACGCCATGCGATTTGGAGGGCATCCGTGCTATTAATACTGCGATTGGCGTTGACATCGGCTACTTCTGCTGCTAAACCGCTCAGGAGGGCTGTTCGGGCAAAGTGCCGAGCCACCAACAAAGCATCCGTTCCGTTAACCCCTGCAGGGGAGATTTGGGCCGATGCCCGAACCTTGTAGGTACCGGTTTCCAAACCCGGAACGCTAAAATACCCTTGGGCATTGGACGAGGCCGCCGCCACCAAGACCCCATCGCTTTCGCGATAGACCCCAACAACCCCTGCAATCCCACTCCCCGCAGACCCTGCATAACGCAGTTGCCCGGTGAGGGTGGATTTGAGTCGCATCCCCGAACCCACCAAAGCAAAAACCTGGGGCTGGTTACCGCTCAAGGCCCCTTTGTGCGTGACTTGCAGGGTGTACATGCCGGCCGTTGGGGCCTGTAGGCGGACTTGTTCGATGTTATCCCGGGTATTGTCCCCTGTTTGGGCTGCAGAAGAAGGCTGACCGGACACCAAGCGGAAAGGCTCAAACACCGCCCCATCACTATTCCTTATGAGCCGCAAATCCAAATCGTTGACCAAAACAGGTGCCGGATTATTGACCATATAAGTGGATACAGCCGCAGCCGGGTCGTTCCAGGCCAAGGTTAGTACCAAAGGCTGTTGACCATCGCTGTAAAAGCTACGCGTATAGGTTCCACCGTTGGTAAGACTCATGGATTCCAGCAAGGTGGTATCCCCCCGGCCTGCCATCAATTGAACAGCCCCCTCGGCATTCAACAAACCCCAGCCATAAACGGGGTCTGGACCTGGCAAACCCGCTTCCAACGCCGTATGGCAGACCAAGGCCTTGAGTTGGGCGGAGGTCATGGGTGGCGGTGGCGAGCCTAGCAGAGGGGCGTTGATTTCCGTCCACCGCTGCTGCAACAAAACCAAGGTACCGGTCACCGCTGGCGATGCCATGGATGTTCCGTTATAAGAGGCATACGCTGCGTCGCCGGTCGCTGTTGAAGAATAAACCCCGACGCCTTTGGCCACAATATCCGGTTTAATACGTCCATCATCGGTAGGCCCCCAACCATGAAAGGTGCTGGGTACGACCTGCGAAGGACCGGTATACGCGCCCGTTATCCCTTGAACAGCGCCTATACTGAGCACATTCTTGGCAACACCCGCATGGGATATGCAATCGTACCCCAAAGGGCCCCCATCTTTTTGGCGTGTCACGGTGCTGTTCACCCAGTTTCCTTGGCTGTTGCTCCATGCCCGGTGGGTGGTGCCCGCTGAGGGCCCCTGGCCACGATCGTTACCGGCCGCTTTGACGATTAAATAATTGGGGGCATTGTTGGCTATCAAATCCCAGTCCCTGGCCTGCTGGGAATACAAACCAAAATCCGCACAAATCGTATCCGATTCATCCCCCCACCAGAACCATCGGCTGCTCCCAAGACCATCGAAATCGCCATAGGCCCAGCCAGTTATCAATCCATAGGAGTGGTTGGACATCAACAAACCCTGGGCAGCAGCACCTGCCATTTCACCTTCATCGCTGTTCCAATCGTAAGCGTCCAATTTGGCCGCGTAGGCCATCCCTTTGGCCGTGGGCTGTTCGCCCGATGCAATCATGGTACCGGCAACATGGGTGGCATGGTTATCGCTGGTGGTCACTGCATCCCTCTGGGTGACGCGCCCTACCAATTCCTGATGAGTGGCCCGCACCCCTCCCCCATCCCAAATCCCCGCTTTGGGATCGTAGAAATAGGGTTGCGAACCATTAGGCCCGCTGATACAGCACAAGGTCATCCGTTGCCCGCTCAAATTCAAACCCAAGCCTCCGCCGGGCCACAAACGGTTGGTTCGACTGGTCTGTGCAGCCCCCAGATTACTGGTTTCGTAATAGAGAGGGGGTAGGCCACCAGACCTTAGGGCCTTGAATTCGGCCACGACGCCCTCGGTTTCGAGACGCATTGGCAAATAGGAAGGCAAAACGGACGTAGACTGAGCCTGAAGAAAAGCAGGGGAACACCCCAAAACCAGCAAAACCAACCAAACCCAGCAAAACCGGACAGAAATGCGGTGCTGTGATCCTTTGAATAGTTTGGTTAATCGAAAGAGTAGCTGCCCCATTCCTCAAATCTACAAAAAAAGGCCACCGTTGGGGTGGCCTTCATCGGGGTGGGCGCACACGGATTCGAACCGCGGACCCTCTGCTTGTAAGGCAGATGCTCTGAACCAGCTGAGCTATGCGCCCCTTGACAACGAATGAATTTTCGCTTGGGGACCGCAAATATAGAGCAATTTTGCCTCAAACAACCCGTTTCTCTTGACCCCTTCGGCCTTTGACCCACTTTGGACGTCAAAAGGCTAATTTCAACCCGCACAAATCAAATAGAATCCAATTCCCGCCCACTGAGCCTCCACCAACCTATGCGCTCCGTCTACTACCAAAACAGCCGCTGGAAATTCGTCCTGTTGTTGCTCGCTCTGATTATTGGTGCCCTCTCCCTCTATTACACCGACCGTATGGTCCAAAGCGTCCGCAAACAGGAGCGCAAAAACATGGAGCTCTGGGCCAATGCCACACGAGCGCTTAGCATGAGCGGCGAGTTTGATGCCAGTCTCGAGGTCCTGGTAGAAATCATCCAAGCGAATGATAACATTCCGGTAATTTTAACCGATTCCAACAAAGCCATCCTTTCGTATAACAACCTAAACGAAATCCTGGCACGTCGCCCTAAATACCTGGAGCGATTGGTCCAAGAAATGGAAACCCAACATCCGCCTATTGTTATACAAGCCGGACCAGGAATCACCAATTATATTTTTTATTCGGATAGTATATTGTTATACCAACTGAAATATTACCCCCTCTTTCAACTTTTGGTGATTTGTGTTTTCTTGGCCATTTCTTATGCGGCCTTTAGTACCAGCCGACGTTATGAGCAGGATTTTTTGTGGGTGGGAATGGCCAAGGAAACGGCCCATCAATTGGGAACCCCGATTTCGTCCCTTATGGCTCTGCATGCCCGGTTGGAAAGCGAATCCACGGAGGACCACCAACCACATTCCGGACAGGCAACGACCGACCCCGCCTGGGTTTCAGCGTTTTCGAAGGATATTAATCGCTTGGAAAACATCGCCGAGCGTTTCTCCAAAATTGGTTCAACCCCCGTGCTGCGATTGTCCTCGTTGGAAGAAACCCTGGAAAGCGCTTTGGAATACCTACAGCCCCGTTCGCCATCCAGTGTTCGCTTTAGGAAAGAAATTTCGCCGAATCTTCCACAAGTTCCTCATAACAAATCATTAATGGAATGGGTGATCGAAAACCTTATCAAGAATGCTTTGGACGCTATGCCCCAAGGGGGCGAAATTCGCTTTAACCTGCACGCCCTACGTCAAAGCATCGTTCTTGACATCAGCGATACTGGGAAAGGAATCCCAAGATCTCGTCACCGGATGATTTTTAGACCCGGTATTTCGACCCGCAAACGTGGGTGGGGCTTGGGGCTGACGTTGGCCAAACGAATTGTTGAATTGAATCATCGCGGCCGCATCAAAGTTCTTCATTCCGAGCTAGGCAAAGGGACCACCTTTCGGATTCAACTTCCCCTTCGCCAAAACCTGGTCCACACCGGGTGGCAGAAAATTCGAAATTTGTTACGTTGGGCCTCGATGGGGGCCATCCCCCTCCTCCTGCAAGGCCTTTTGCTAATACCCGTTTTGTCAACCCCCACCAAGGTTCTGGCCCAAGCCCCAAAAGCCGGATCGTCCAAGCCTCTTTGGCAGGTGCACACCAGCATAGGGGGCTACCTCCCCGGTGGCCGCCTCCAAGAGCGATTTGGACACCTGGCCTTGGTTGGACCGGAGATTATTCGGCAAAGCCCTTCGCGTCGCTGGACCCTTGGATTGCGCGGGGGGCATTTGTTTGGATCAACCGTACGGGAAACCTCGTTGTTTGGATCCATAGCCACGCCATCAGGGGATATCATCAACGCCAACGGGGTTTTCGAAGATTATCGCTTACGACCCTTTGGATGGCTGGTCGAAGGCAAGGTTGGTTATCTGTTCTGGCCCCAAGGGCCCCGTGGTTCCGGCTTTTTGAGTGAATGGGGTGTCGGTGCCTTGCAGCACAAGATTTGGATTGAAACCCCCAACAACAATTCACCCCAAATGAGCAGCGAATTCAAAAGGGGATACGATCGCCTTTGCGATGGACTTAGCATAAGCCAATTTCTTGGTTATCATTTCCTTTCAGCTGAACGTAGAGTCAATTTTCGGGTAGGTTTGGAATTCATCTGGGCGGGAACGCGGGAACGCCGAACGGTTCGATACGATACGGGCCTACCGGCCCACGAATTTCGAAACGATCTCTTGGGAGGGCTCAAAGTGAGCTGGATTTTGCCGATTTACGAACGCAGTGAAAAGGCGGATTTGTACTTTGACTAAAGAGTCGGTGATCGCAATTGCATGAATCGCTTCACTCAGAAAATCACCTATCTGCGTCTGGTTTATGATTTGACCATGGGCCTCTACGGCGGCTTGGTTTGCGTGGCTGCTTGGTTGGGCCATCCCAAAGCAATGGCCCTGGTCGTAGGCCGCAAGGAAACTCGGCAGCGTCTTGCGCTGCTTGCACAATCCAAAGCAGGATCTCCCCCTCCAACGGTTTGGTTCCATGCCGCATCGGCAGGTGAATTAGAACAGGCCAAGCCCTTGATGCAGGCCTGGAGAGCCCTACACCCC
>JAIXRA010000050.1 GCA_027485465.1 Bacteroidota bacterium
AGGCAAGCGGTACCAACGAAGAGCCTTGGACCTTTATCGCCGCTTTGTTCCGTGCCTTGAGCCAGCATCAAGCCTTTGATGTTGGCCGGAGGCCCCAAACCTTGTCGGGGTTATGGCTCCAAACCACCGGTACCACCGGTGAACCCAAGAGCGTTCACCATGCCTGGGATCGTTGGCTGGCCCAATACAGTCTTCGGGACCGCGGTTCCTCCAAAATCTTGCAGGTCATGGCCTTGGATCATATTGGGGGATTGCACAGCTTGTTCACGGCGTTGACCCGGGGCATGACGGTGGTCATTCCCGCCACAAGGGATGGATTCACAGTCCACAAAGCCCTCCAAGAACACGCCATTCGAATTCTGCCAACGACGCCGGCCCATCTGGCTTTGTTGCTCCAATCCGGTTGCTTTGACCGCTTGCTCCCTGACTTGCGATTGATAAGCTACGGGGCCGAAGCCATGTCAAGCCACCTCAAAGACGCCATTGCCCAAAGGCAACCGCATATCCGTTGGCGCGAAACCTACGGCAGCACCGAGACAGGGATACTGCCGATGAGCAGCGGTTCGTTACCCGGGACTTGGAGACCTCAATTTGCCTACCGTATAGTGGAAGGTGAATTGTGGGTACAGGGATTGAGCGGTACCTGGATGGCCACCGGCGATACAGTGGAAGAGGTTTCGGAGGGCCTGCTTCGGTACAAGGGACGGCATTCGGCCCGCGTCAAAGTGGGGGGCGTGATGGTATCCCTTGCTCAAATCGCGTCCTGGTTTCGAACCCAAGAGCATATCTGGCAGGCCGAAGTCAATCCTGTCCCCAATCCCATCTTGGGTCAAGTTTTGGAGGCTACGATTTGGCCTTCCCCCGGCACCGACCAAGACCAATTGGAGCAAACTTTGCGCCGATCTATACCCAAGGACTGGCCCAAGGAATTTGCTCCACTGCGGTATCATTTTGTCGAAACGGTGCAGACCAATGATCGCCTCAAAATCCAGACAGCCCCTTAACCCGTAAGCCTCACCCGTGAAGACCCAATCTAACCAACCCCTGTGGCAGCAATTCAGGCCAGCTTTGCAATTTCTGGGGATCTTTATGGTAGCGTATGCGCTACTGAGTTTGGTTTACCAAGGCTATCTCCGTCAGTCTGGTTCCGATGTGGATCCCATGTCCAAATGGCTGGGTCAGCACGCGGCATGGTCTTTGCGTGCGGTAGGGTACGGTGCAAGTTCCGAAAACACGGCATCTTTGGCGGAACAAAGGGTGCTCATTGATACGGTTGCCAAAGTCAAGGTCATTGAGGGCTGCAACGGACTTTCGGTGATGGTGCTCTTTGTTTCTTTTATGTTGGGATTTGGCCGGTTTACATGGGATAAAGCTCGGTTCATGGGGCTTGGTCTTTTGGCCATACATGCCTTCAATGTTATGCGAGTGGCTGTTTTGGCTCTTTTGATACACCATACCGACCGAACCTATTACGATTTACAGAAAAACATGTTCACGGGTTCCATTTATGTATTGGTCTTGGTTTTGTGGGTTGGGTGGACGCGTCGGGTAACGTTGAGCAACAACCCCGCAAACAACCCCAAAGAATAGATGCTGAACCATAACACGATCCGCAGGGCAGGTATTGTGGCCCTTATGGGCTTGGTTCTTGCCGTTTCTTACCATTGGCGGGAATACGCCTGGCTTGAATCCATCATGCAGGGCAAGGGGGTTGGCATGAAAAGTGACCCACTGAGTTGGGAGGGCATTTCCAACAAAATACTCCGTTACCTGGTCAATGACCTGGCGGCATTGGGGATTATTCACGCCTTGTTTGGTCGCAAGGATTATCTTCGGCTGGGTTGGTGGGTGATGTGGTTCGGTTTGGCCTTGCTCCTCCCCCTGTATTTTGTAGGATTATGGCTCTTGCCCCCGGCCATGTCCATTGCTCTTTCGTACCTGCACCGTTTGATTATGAATCCGGTGCTTCTGATGTTACTAATTCCTGCTTTGTATTACCAGTCCCTTCAAGAAAAACAGCCTCGCTGATGAACCCCAAAATCTGGCTCTCCTCTCCCCACATGGGAACCCTCGAACAACAATACGTCGAAGAGGCTTTTGCCACCAATTGGATCGCACCCCTTGGACCGCATGTGGATGGTTTTGAGCAAGATTTGGCTTCGTATACCGGAATGCCCCATGCGGCGGCCCTTAGCAGCGGGACCTCGGCCTTGCATCTGGCCTTGATTCTATTGGGCGTTGAACGGGGTGATGAAGTGCTATGCCAAAGCATGACTTTTTCGGCTTCGGCCAATCCCATTGTTTACCAGGGAGCGACGCCGGTTTTTGTGGATTCGGAGGCCGAGACATGGAACCTGAATCCGGAGCTGCTAGAAGAAGCTATTAGGGATCGACTTGCCAAGGTAGGTCGTGTACCGGCGGCGGTCATTGGGGTGCATCTCTATGGAATGCCTGCTCAGTGGGAGCGCATTCGAAAGGTATGCCAGCGCCATGGCATTCCTTTGATCGAAGATGCCGCCGAGGCTCTTGGCTCAACGTATCGTGGTCAGGCTTGTGGTTCCTTGGGTGATTTGAATATTTTGAGTTTCAACGGCAACAAAATCATCACCACTTCCGGCGGGGGGGCTTTGTTGAGCTCCAGCGCTGAATGGATCCAGAAAGCCCGATTCTTGGCGACTCAGGCCCGGGATTCAGCTCCGCATTACCAGCATTCCAGCATCGGTTACAACTATCGAATGAGCAATGTTTTGGCAGGGATTGGTCGGGGTCAAATGCAGGTCTTGAACGACCGGGTACAGGCTCGGAGGAGGAACTTTGAATACTACCAAGCCAACCTGGGGGATTTGCCGGGTATTGCATGGCAACCCGAAGCGGAGGGGTCTTTTTCGAATCGATGGCTGACCTGCCTAACCTTGGATCCGACGGTCAGCGGTGGCCTAACCCGCGAAGACCTTCGCATGGAATTGGAGAAAGATAACATTGAGTCCAGGCCCTTGTGGAAACCCATGCACCTACAGCCGGTCTTTGTCGATGCTCCGTTTTATGGAGATGGCACGTCCCAAAAACTTTTTGAACAAGGCCTTTGCCTACCATCCGGTTCCAACCTAACGCAGGAAGATTTGGATCGAGTCATCCAAAGGATACGCTCATTGTTCTGAGAATGATTCGTCGATCGATTTATTTGTTGGGAATGGGGGGCTTTGGACCAGAGCTTTTGCAATTGTTGCGCTTTACCCAAGGGGAGGTAATTTGGGAATACGGAGGCTATTTTGATGATAATGCTGCCGAAAAGTCAGGCATTTCCGGCCCATACCGGGGAAGCATTGCAGAGGCGCTCCAATTACCCGAAGGGACGGCCCTGGCCCTTTCACCCTTTTTGCCTCAAACCAAAGAGGCCATTTTGGCTTCGTTGATACCATCGTTGCACCGGTTTGAATTCCCCAACTTAATTCATCAATCGGTTCAAAATCCCAAGGAGGCCATTCGTTGGGGGCAGGGCAATATTGTGCAGGGAGGTTGTTGGTTTACAACCGATATCCAGATAGGGGATTTTAATAGTTTTAATCACCAGGTTTCGGTGGGCCATGGCGCCCGAATAGGCTCTTTCAATGCGTTCATGCCCAAGGTATCCCTGGCTGGGGATGTTCACATGGGGGATTCGAATTTACTTGCTCTGGGATCTTCGGTGCTCGCAACCCGTCAGTTGGGGAACCATCAACAT
>JAIXRA010000148.1 GCA_027485465.1 Bacteroidota bacterium
CCCACCAAACGATCGTAGGCCATGCCGGCCGGGGGGTGGTAATAAACCAGCACTTCGTAGTCGTTTTCGGTATCGGCGTGGGAGCCTTCCAGCAACACTGCCGAGCAGGGTTCCGGGCCGGTTAGGTATCGGTAATCGTAAAAGCCTTGTTTGAGGTAGAGGGACTTGACCCAGAGACCGCTTTCGGCTTGCCATTCCATGGCCATGGTCACATCGCAGGCGGGATGTCCCAGATCCATTTGGAGGTAAACCCCTTCCATGGTTTCGCCCGGTCCGGGTTCCAACGAAAAAGTCGTCCAAACATATTCCGATTCGGTGTGCGGAACCCTTTGTTCAAAATTTTGGATCAGCGATCGGCCGTTCAAATCCTTTTGGCTTAGGTGAGGCCCGTTGCCCCGGGTGGGGTCGGTTTGGACCCAAGCCTCGTAGCCATCCACCGTTCGGACGATCCGCTCCACACCCCGACTGGGCGCGCGCACGGTTCGCAGGTCCACGGCTCGGTATTCGTTGCCTCCCGGAAATTCCAATTCATTCACGGCTCGGTACGTCCATTGTTGAGGCCCCAGGAGGGTGGGGAAGGGGGGCACCGATCGGAGGCTGTTCCAATCTCCGTTTTGCAAAACATGCAGGCTCAAGTCTTGGACCGGTTGCTGGATTGTCAAACGACCTGGGGTCAAGTCCAGTTCCAATTGCTGATGGCTCAAAGCCTGACGGCCCGCATAAGTTCTTCGAACCAGGGCCGCGACCGAAACCCGGTTTTCGAGAACCAAAAGGCGTCGAACCAAAACAAGGTCCTGAAGGTCTTGGTCTGCATAAACCAGGACGGCGAAATTGCCGGATATTTTGGGGCGCAAGGTTTCGGAAGGCAGGGGATGGCTGTAGTGGGTGTATCGCTGCAAGGTGTTGAACGAGGGTCGATGCTCTTGGATGAGTTCCCGGTCCAGGCCTTCAAAGGCTTGGGACTCGAACAAATCCGAGGGGGTCCAATCCCGGCGACAAGGGACCAGCCGAACGGTGTAAGGCCGATAACCCCCTTCCAAATCATCAAAATGCAGAACCAAGGGCGCGTTGTTGGAGCCCAATTCCCAGACGGGCGAGGCAAAGGGATCCCCCTCTGTTTGGAGCCGCACCCCGGCAAGGTTGGTGGAAAAGACGTTCTCTAGATAAGGGGTGGACCCGTTCCCGTTTCCGTTTCCGGCCAGGCTTTGTTGGCAAAGCAAGACGATTAAAAGGCAAATCATTCGCACCATACCCAATCATACGTTCCGAATCGGCAGAACGTGCCTTTGCCTCCAATTTTTTTATCAAGAAAAGCCAGAATAATCAACCAAAATTAGAATTCCACTCCGTTGGCTATTGTATTTTTGGCCCGCACTATGACCATGGCACCAACCATCCGACTACGCCGGGGGTACGATATCCATCTTGCCGGCACCCCCCAGCCCCAATCCTTGCTTTCGATCTCGAACCAGCGCTGCGCTGTTCGGCCGACCGTTTTTCATTACCAGAAGTTCAGGCTTCTGGTCGAAGAAGGGAGCGCCGTCCTTGCCGGAACGCCTTTGTTAGAAGACAAGGAACATCCAGGCCTCTACGTATGCAGTCCCCGAAGCGGCCAAGTTTTGGCGATCCAACGCGGAGCCAAACGCTTGCTTGAAGCGATTGTCATTGAGGGTGATTCCGAAACCAAATACATGGACTTTGGATCCGGACGTCCGGAGGATCTGGGTGCTGATGGGGTCAAGGCCAAAATGCTGGTTTCAGGAACCTGGGCCCATTTGCGTCAACGACCCTACAATCGCATGGCCAGGCCCGATGCCCAGCCCCGATGCATTGTCATTTCTGCCTTTAACACGGCACCCATGGCCGCCGATCGGGACTTTCAGGTGGACCAAGACCCGGCTGCTTTTGCCGAAGGTCTCAAGGCCTTGAATCAATTGTGCCCTGGCCAAGTCTTTTTGCATACCCATACCAGCCGAACCCGCTCCAAGCATTTCACCGGAGCTAACCATGTAAAAGTGCATCAATTTGAAGGCCCCCATCCCAGCGGGAATGTCGGCATTCAAATGCACCATGTTTCCCCGGTTTCCAAGGGCGACTGTGTATGGACCATGACCCCGGCCGATGTGATTATTTTGGGTCGTTTGTTTTTGACCGGTTATTACGATGCCCGTCGTTGGGTATCGGTCGGTGGTTCATCCTTGAACCAACCCGGTTATGCCCAGGTGTTGGTGGGGGGATCCGTTCAGGAATTAATTCAAGCAGCCGGACGCAAGGCCGGGGATCACCGCACGGTATCCGGGGATTTGTTGAGCGGGGAACAGGTAGGGGCGGATGGATTTCTGGGATTCTACCACGACCAACTGAGTGTTATCCCCGAAGGGCGCGATCTGGAATTCCTGGGATGGCTCTTGCCATCGTATGCCCGCCCTGATATTTCCAAATCCTTCTTGTCGGGTTGGATGAGCAAGCGTACCTATGAAGTCAACACCAACACCCACGGTGAAGAACGGGCCTTTGTGATGACAGGTCAGTACGAAAAGGTATTGCCTATGGATCTGCTGCCAACCTATCTTCTCAAAGCCATTCACTATCAGGATGTTGAGGAGATGGAGCAATTAGGTCTACACGAGTTAGACGAAGAAGATGTAGCCCTTTGTGAATTTGTTTGTACTTCCAAAATTCCCGTTCAGCAAATGGTGCGGAACGGATTGGATCTCCTGATTTCCGAAGAGCAATAACAGCAGACTTACTTTTTAAATTATCCCATCGTTATCCATTCTGAGCCCCCATGGAATTTCTAAAAAAGAAAATACTGGAGCTGCGTCCTGACTTCGAAAAAGGCGGGAAATATTCGCAGTTTCACACCCTTTTTGACGGTTTTGCCACCTTCCTCTTTACCCCGGACCGGGTTAGCAGCGGTGGAACGCACATCAAAGCCGGCATTGATCTCAAGCGGACCATGTTTTTTGTGATCCTGGCGATGGTTCCCGCCCTGTTGTTTGGGATTTTTAATGTTGGTCATCAGCATTTCTTGGCTTTGGGCGAATTCGCCGG
>JAIXRA010000099.1 GCA_027485465.1 Bacteroidota bacterium
AACAAGGCACGGGGTTCGCTTTGCAGGATTTCTTCGACCGCGTGCAATGCGGCGTCCACCATTACGACTTTGTCCCGGCCCGCGGGTTCCCTTTGCCCGGATTCGGATTGAGGGCCTCCGTGGGCAAATTCATGGTTACCAAGGGTTTGTGGATCAGGATTTGGAGCCGAACGGGCCCGTTCAAAATCTTCGGTGGCCCGGGCTTTTCCGGCTGCGGCCAATCGATCCAACTCTTCTTCCCAAAAACCCGCTTTGAGCATTTGTTTGCGCAGACGCGGTAACGGATCCCTGCGCAGGTGTTCCTCCAAGTCTTGGGCTGTACGGTACCATTCACTGCGAACCCCTGATGTGTGATGGCCCAACAAGGGAACCGTGGCATGCAAAAGAACAGGGCCGCTGCGCGATCGCAGGTGTTCCATGGCTTCTTGAATGGCTTTGCACGACGCTTTGAAATCGCTGCCATCCACCCGCATTCGTCGCAGTCCCTTGAAACCATCCGCGTAGTGGTAAGCGTCCATCGCTCGCATTTCGGCGGCGCCCGCCGAAATACCCCATTCGTTGTCCTGCACCAAAAAGAGGATGGGGAGGTTTTTGAGCACCGACATTTGGAGGGCTTCGGCGACTTCGCCTTCGGTCATCGAGCCATCGCCCAAGGAACAAACAACCAAGGGAGGGGAGGTCCCTGCCGCGTTCTCCGGGTGGATACCCTGGCTTTCGAGGTAGGCCAAGGCGTGGGCCATGCCCACGGCAGGGATGGCCTGCATGCCGGTGGCCGAGCTTTGGTGAGGGATCGTAGGCATCCCTGCCCGACGAACCGAAGGATGCGCATAATAGGTGCGTCCCCCGCTAAACGGGTCGTCGGCCTTGGCCAACAACTGCAGCATCAACTCGTAGGGCTCAAAGCCCATCCCGAGCAAAACCGACTCGTCGCGGTAATAGACCGACGCATAGTCCTGCGGTTGAAGGTGCAAGCCCAGGGCCAGCTGTATGGCCTCGTGGCCCCGGGATGTGGAGTGCACATAACGGGTTTCGCTGCGGTGCTCATCGTACAATTCCGCCATGGCTCGGGCCGTGTTCATGAGTTCCCAAGCCGTCAGCCACAAGGTGTTTTGCATCATGCGTCCAAAAATACACCAAGAGCCCCATGGCCCTGCGATAACACCGCTGGTCGGCCTTAATTTTGGAAAAACCCCGCTGTATGAACCCCTATTTATCGCCCAATTCTCCCCATTCGGTCGACTCGGCAGCCGCTCATTCCGCCGGAATCCCTTCGGTCGATTTGCAGGACTTTTTGACCGGGACCCCCGAACAACAGGCCGCCTTTGTCCGCGAATTGGGCCAGGCCTACGAAGAGGTGGGATTTGTCGCAGTGCGCAATCATGGACTTAGCGAAGCCCAGACCGACGCCCTGTACCGCAGCGTTCAGGGTTTTTTTGGACAAGATTTTGCCGCCAAAAACGCCTACGAAGTTCCCGGCGCTGCCGGTCAAAGGGGCTATACCCGTTTTGGGCAGGAGCACGCCAAAGGCCGCCTCGAAGGCGACCTCAAAGAATTCTTTCAGGTCGGCCAGGAAGTTTCTACTCAACACAAGATGAACGGAACCTACCCCCCCAATGTGTTGGTTCAAAATCCGGCCGATTTCAACGCCGTTACCATGCAAGCTTACCGAACCCTTGAAGCCTGCGGTCAGCATATGTTACGGGCCATAGCCCTCTATTTGGAACTTCCCGAAAATTACTTCGAATCTTGGGTGGACGGCGGAACCAGCATTTTGCGTGCGATTCACTACGGACCCATCACCAACGACCCCGGAGATGCAGTCCGCGCCGCTGAACACGAGGACATTAACCTGATAACCCTCTTGATGGGCGCCTCCGCCGAAGGCCTCGAAATCCTTTCCAAAACCGGCGAATGGGTTCCTGTTACGGCCCTCCCCGATCAAATTGTCGTCAATGTTGGGGATATGTTACAGCGACTCAGCAATCACCGTCTCAAATCCACCACCCATCGCGTTGTCAACCCACCCCGGGAGCGCTGGTCCGAGCCTCGCTATTCCATCCCCTTCTTTTTGCATCCCCAGCCCGATATGCCTTTGGACGCCCTCCCGTCCTGCGTTCCCCCCGGCACAACCCCGCTGGATCCCCCCATCACCGCCGGGGAATATCTAGACGAACGTCTCCGCGAAATCGGCCTCAAAAAATAACCCGTGCTGGACGAGACCAAGCGTCGAACCTATCTGCGGGATGTTCTGATGCTGGCCCTCTCGGCCTTTGGCGGACCCTTTGCTCACTTGGCCCTCATGCAAGAGCGCCTGGTCGAACGTCGTCAATACCTCAGCAACGAAGAATTGTTGGAGCTCAACGCGCTCTGCCAGTTCCTGCCCGGCCCAACGTCCACCCAGACCATCACCGCCGTCGGCCTCAAATTGGGCGGTCAACGCCTAGCCCTTCTGACCCTCCTCCTTTGGATCCTCCCGGCCTGTCTTTTGATGACTTTTCTGGCCGTTTTGGTGTATTCCCTCGAAATCAAAAACCTGGACATGGCGACCTTTCG
>JAIXRA010000144.1 GCA_027485465.1 Bacteroidota bacterium
CGAAGGTCACCAGCGCATGCGCATTCTCTTGCGGGACCGCGTTCGGGTCGACTCGCTGGAAGCTGTTTTTGATCGGGAAGGCACCGATGCCCAAAGTCGTCTTTTGCAAACCGTGGCCCTCCTTCGCCAATACGGTAACCGAATCGAACCGCTGTGGCTGGAAAGATTAACCGCTTTGGGAGCTGCTTTGGGACCAGGCTCTCTGCGTTCGGTGCAATGGTATTGGATTAGTTCGTTGGGGGTCCTGGAAGCAACTCCTACCTATTACCTAGCCCTCCTGGAGGCTTACGGTGACCAAATTGAATGGATCGAAGCCGATGCGGACCCGGGTTTCGGGCCTGATCCGGTGACAATCGCACCTAGTGGTCCAAGGCCAGAAAGCCTGGGCGGGACCGAGCCCGGCCTGAGGGCCACCCAAGCGCCCTTGATGTGGGCTCGCGGGTATCGGGGAAGGGGACGGCTTGGTATGAACATCGATACCGGGGTTTGGGGGACCCATCCGGCCTTGAGCAGCCGTTGGAAGGGGCTGCAGGTTCCGGCAGCCCAAGCCTGGTTGGGAGCCGGCAATACGCCCACCGATTGTGGGGGCAGCACCCCCCACGGAACCCATGTCATGGGCACCATGGTGGGAATGGATGCGCAGACCCAGGACACGGTGGGCATGGCCGTCCGGGCTCAATGGATTGCCGCCGGTGCATTGTGTACGGGCGGATCCACCACGGCCGCTTTTCAGTGGGCCCTGGACCCGGATGGGAATCCGTCGACCACTTCCGATGTACCCGATGTGATAAACAACAGCTGGGGTGGCTCCACCCAGGACAGCTCCCAATGCAACAGCCCAACCTACCTCCCTCTGTTCAACGCCCTCTCTGCGGCCGGACTTGCCGTGGTTTT
Source organism: Bacteroidota bacterium (assembly GCA_027485465.1). Lineage (GTDB taxonomy): Bacteria > Bacteroidota > Bacteroidia > UBA7662 > UBA7662 > SYHX01. The sequence continues at coordinate 895 of JAIXRA010000144.1, forward strand.
TTCGGCAGGCAACAGCGGTTCCGGTATCTCCACCATTACCTCACCCAAAAATATCAGCATCAACGAAGTCAATGTTTTTTGCACCGGCAACGTAAGCGTCGGCTCCAATGGAAGTCTTAGCATAGCACCATCTTCCAGCCGAGGTCCTTCGATTTGTCCCAGTCCGGACTCCTCCCTTTTGATTAAACCCGAACTGGTTGCCCCAGGGACCGCGGTCCGTTCCACGGGCAACAACGGGGGTTACCTGAACCTAACCGGCACCTCCATGGCTTCGCCCCATGTGTCCGGGGCCGTTCTTTTACTCAAAGAAGCCTTTCCCAACCTACCCGGAAGCACCATCCTGAGGGGTTTGTATCAATCCGGCCTGGACCTGGGTTCCATCGGCGAAGACAATACCTTCGGGAACGGTTTTCTTCAAGTGGATTCCGCCTTTCGTTACCTGGCCCGCTTTCATACCCCGACCCCCCCCTACCGAGGCGCCTATAATTTGAGCCTGCAAGGACCGATTCAATCCGGCGGATTGCTTTGTGCCGATTCGGTGCGCTTGCGTTATCGGGTGAGCAATCTAGGGGATTCGATGATCGCCGCTTATCGAATTCGTTGCCAAATCGGATCGGGCACTCCTTTTTGGGTGCCATTCAATCAAAACCTGGGCTCAAACCAGTCCGATACCGTGGACCTGGGCCTGCGGCCATTGCCAACAGGAGGCGCACCTGGTGCAACCCTTGTTCAGGTCCAAGTCTGGCCGGATGGGGTCGTCGATGAAGACAGCACCGATAACACTTTGCAGCACAACCTCAACCAACGAGCCCGTTGGTCCTTGCCGCTGCGACAGACCTTTGAGACCGGGAGCCTGGCCTCTTTGGGTTGCCAAATCGACAATCCAGACAATGGCTTGACCTGGAATTTCTCCACCACATCGGGCCTTGCCACCGGATTTCGATCGGTCACCATGAATGGGTATGCGTACACCGCCCTGGGCCAGCGAGATTACCTCGAGACGGGTCGCTTTCCCATCCCGGACAGCGGCCTGACCCTGCTTCGCTTTCGGAGGGCCTATGCTCACAATCCCCGTTACCGTCCCCAACCCGTCAGCGCCTACGATTCCTTGGTGGTTTGGGCCTCCACTGATTGCGGGTTGACCTACCGTCGACTCTGGTCCGCTGGTGGACCCGGCTTGGGCACCACAACCCCCGATTCTCTCGCCTTTGTCCCTTTACAAAGCCAACAATGGCGTAGGGATTCCATCGACCTCTCGGTTCTCCGTCCTGCCCAGACGGCTTATTTGAGATTCGAGTTTTTTAACCAAAACGGCAATAACCTTTACCTGGATGATCTCCAAATTTTGGTTGATTCCATGCCCCCGATCGTTTCGTGGGATTTAACCATGAGTGGGTGCAGCCCGGTCCTGGTTCAAGTCCAGGCCGATGCCGCCCTGGCCGACAGCCTTCGGTGGGTCCTTCCCCAAGGCCTGACCTCCACCAACAACCAAGTCACCCTAAACCCCGGCCCAGGTACCCATACCGTCACCCTGTTTGGCTACAATGGTTACGGGGTTGATTCCTTGACCCGGAGCTTTACAGTACCATACGGGCCCGTTGCCGGTTTTTCACTTAGCAGGGATACCATCGTGCGAGGTTCTCTCCTGGGGTTACTCAACCAAAGCCAGTACGGCTCCTACTATGTCTGGGACTTTGGGGATGGAACACCGAGGGTGGCTGGCTATGCGCCCCAAAAACGCTACAATCAAAACGGGAGTTACCCGGTAAGCCTTTGGGTAAGCGGTGCCAATCTTTGTGTAGACTCCCTCATCAATCACCGCACCGTCGTGGTCATTGCACCCACCGGTGTTCGGGAATACCACATGCAAGCACCCAGCCTGTTTCCCAACCCCGGTTACGGAATCATCAACCTCCACCTAAATGAAACGGCCTATCCGTATGGATTGCACGCCCGTTTAACCGATGAAACCGGTCGTGTTTTGAATCAACAATTTTGGGGTGCCGAAGAATGCTTGAATAGGAACGGCCTCCGCTGGGAACTGGAGGACCGCATGCCCGAAGGCTTGTATTTCCTTCAATTCAGGGACGGACGTGGGGGCAGCGCAACTTTGCGCTACATCCTTCGAAAACCATAGCCTGGTAAAATATTCCCTTAGATCTAGGGATTGGGCTAGGACAGGGAAATTCTCCTAAGCCTGGGCCGTTGGCCCGCCGAAAGTCATCGGCAAGGAGCCACCACCCAGGGTTTCGCCTAAATCAATTTCTCCGTGGACTTGTTCAAATTTTTCCAGGTTATCCGCCAAGGCATGCAACAAGCGTTTGGCATGCTGAGGAGTCAGGACAATCCGTGATTTGACTTTAGCCTTGGGCAAACCAGGCATCATCCGCACAAAATCAATCACAAATTCTGCGTTGGAGTGCGTGATGATGGCCAGGTTGCTGTAGATTCCTTCGGCCATTTGCTCGTCCAATTCAATGTTAATTTGATTATCGGGAGCTGGATTGTTCTGACTCATGGTGGGACGGGCAAGACGATGAAAGATTCAAAAACAATTGTAAACGAAAGGAACGGATGGAGCGATGTTGTGAGGTTTGGATTAGGCAGGATTGGACTCCGAGATCAACGATTCCTCTGTTTCGAACTCCTCCTTGGAAGCCATCAGGCGCTGGTACTCTTCCAAAGAACCCACCACCATTTTCTCGTAGGTTCTTACCCCGGTTCCCGCAGGGATCAAGTGACCCACAATAACATTTTCCTTGAGACCCAACAATTCGTCCACTTTACCAGCAATCGCTGCTTCGTTCAAAACCTTGGTGGTTTCCTGGAACGATGCCGCTGATATAAAAGACTTGGTACCCAACGATGCCCGGGTGATCCCTTGAAGCAGAGGCTGCGAAGTAGCCGGCAATGCACGGACAAATTCAACCTGCTTGAGATCCTTGCGTTTCAGGGCTGAATTTTCATCCCGGACTTTGCGCATGGGTACAATGTCCCCCTGACGCAGGTTGTTGGAATCGCCGGCATTCAAAATCAACTGCTTCTCAAAAATTTCATCGTTGAGGCGCATGAAATCCTGCTTGTTAACCACTTCCTGCTCCAGGAAGGAGGTATTGCCCGGATCAACGATCACGACCTTCTGCATCATCTGACGAACGATGACTTCAAAGTGTTTGTCATTGATTTTCACACCCTGAAGACGATAGACTTCCTGAATATTGTCAACCAAGTATTCCTGGACAGCACCGGGTCCTTTGATCCCGAGAATTGCGGCCGGGGTAATGGCTCCATCCGAAAGCGGATCACCCGCTTTGATAAAGTCATTATCCTGAACAAGGATATGCTTACTCAGCGGAACCAAGTATTTCTTGATTTGACCATCTTTGGATTCGACCTGAATCTCCCGGTTACCCCTTTTAATTCCGCCAAAAGTGACCACACCGTCAATTTCCGAAACAACGGCTGGGTTGGAAGGATTCCGTGCTTCAAAAAGTTCGGTAACCCGTGGCAGACCTCCGGTGATATCCCGTGTCTTGGTGGTCGATCGTGGGATTTTGGCCAAGATGGTTCCTGGCAAAATAACATCCCCTTCGTTCACCTGAAGGTGGGCCCCAACCGGAAGATTGTAGGTGCGTTGATTGTTCTTCTTGGAGTCCAAGATCTTCACCGCTGGGTTTTTGGTCTTGTCCTTGGTGTCAATTATAACTTTCTCCTTGTGACCGGTTTGTTCATCGGATTCCTCACGATAGGTAATTCCGTCCACAATGTGTTCGAAGTCCGCCTTACCCTTGAATTCTGAAATAATCAAGGCGTTGTACGGGTCCCAAATACAAATGAGATCGCCTTTCTTGATTTTGTCACCGGCCTTCACCGAAAGCGTCGCACCATAAGGCAATACATTGGTCATCAAAGGCAAACGCGTTTTGAAGTCCATGATCTTGATTTCACCTGAACGGGAAACCACGGTTTCAACCGGGAGATTTTTGTCAGAGGTTGCATTGGTGACCGTACGGACTTCGTCAAACTCGACCAAACCGTCAAACTTGGCCACCAATTGAGATTCCGTAGCAATGTTACCGGCAACACCACCCACGTGGAAGGTACGAAGTGTCAACTGTGTTCCGGGTTCACCAATGGACTGAGCCGCAATAACACCCACAGCTTCACCGATTTGAACAGTGCGATTTGTCGCGAGATTTCGCCCATAACACTTAACACAAACACCGCTAACCGAAGCGCAGGTCAAGACCGAACGGATCTCAACGGCCTCTACAGGCGATGCTTCAATCATTGCTGCCACGGCCTCGGTGATTTCTTCACCCGCAGCCAACAAGATTTGGTTATCCAACGGATTCACGACATCGGAAGCCGCAACACGACCTACGATACGCTCCTTGAGTGATTCGACCACTTCCTCGTTATCCTTGAGGGCAGTGACTTCGATACCACGCAGGGTTCCACAATCTTCCTCGTTGATGATTACATCTTGGGCAACATCGTGAAGACGACGCGTCAGGTAACCGGCATCCGCTGTTTTGAGGGCGGTATCGGCAAGACCCTTACGGGCACCGTGGGTAGAGATAAAGTACTCGAGTACGTTAAGGCCTTCTTTGAAGTTGGACAAAATCGGGTTTTCGATGATCTCGCCGGCACCGCCACTTTTCTGGGGCTTGGCCATCAGACCACGCATTCCACCTAGCTGACGAATCTGCTCCTTGGAACCACGGGCTCCGGAATCCAACATCATGTAAACCGAATTGAATCCTTGTTTGTCAGAGGCAATCTCCTTCATCAAGGTATCGGTGATTTTGGAATTGGTCCGGGTCCAAATATCAATGACCTGATTGTAACGCTCGTTGTTGGTGATAAAACCCATGTTATAATTGCCGGTCACCTCTTCGACTTCACGCTGAGCGGCTTCAATCAAGGTCACCTTGTTTTCGGGGACCATAACATCATCCAGATTAAACGAGAGACCTCCTTTGAAGGCCATTTTGAAGCCCAATTCTTTGATCTGATCAAGGAAATCTGCCGTGGTGGGAATGTCGGTTTGACGAACAATCACGCCAATCAAGTCCCGCAGGGATTTTTTGGTCATTAGCTCGTTAATAAAACCAACGGCTTGGGGAATCGCGCGGTTAAAGAGGATACGACCCATGGTGGTGTCGACCAACTTGGTGTCCAATCCACCGGCCTCGTTCCGTACCTGGGTACGCACCTTGACCCAGGCATGCAGCGCAACCATGCCTTCGTTGTAAGCAATATTGGCTTCTTCTTCGGAGTAGAAGACCCTGCCCTCACCCTTGATAGGATGCTCTGGTGTGGACTTGCGGCCTTTGGTGATGTAATAAAGACCCAAGACCATGTCTTGAGACGGAACCGTGATGGGCGAGCCGTTGGCAGGATTCAAAATATTGTGCGATGCCAGCATCAACAACTGCGCCTCCAAAATGGCCGCATTGCCCAACGGAACGTGAACGGCCATTTGGTCACCGTCAAAGTCCGCGTTGAAGGCCGTACAAACCAAAGGATGCAATTGAATCGCCTTGCCTTCGATCAATTTAGGCTGGAAAGCCTGAATACCCAAGCGGTGGAGGGTTGGGGCACGGTTCAAAAGAACCGGATGACCTTTGAGCACATTTTCCAAAATATCCCAGACCACGGGCTCCTTGCGATCAACCAACTTCTTGGCCGACTTAACGGTCTTCACAATACCTCTTTCGATTAGTTTGCGAATCACAAAAGGCTTGAACAATTCAGCCGCCATGTCTTTGGGAAGACCGCATTCGTGCAATTTCATTTCAGGACCGACCACGATAACCGAACGACCCGAATAGTCAACACGCTTTCCTAACAAATTCTGACGGAAGCGTCCCTGCTTGCCCTTGAGCATATCGCTCAATGACTTGAGAGCACGGTTACCATCGGCTTTCACCGCGTTGACTTTGCGGCTGTTATCAAACAAGGAATCAACGGCCTCCTGCAACATACGCTTCTCGTTACGCAGAATCACATCAGGCGCTTTGATCTCCATTAGCCGCTTGAGGCGATTGTTCCGAATAATAACCCGGCGGTACAAATCGTTCAAATCCGATGTTGCAAAACGTCCCCCTTCCAAGGGCACCAGCGGACGAAGTTCGGGCGGAATAACCGGAACCATGCGCACGACCATCCACTCGGGACGGTTGATACGGTTCTCAGCGTTCGATGATTTGAAAGCTTCAACGATTTTGAGGCGCTTCAAGGCATCGGTTTTGCGTTGCTGCGATGTTTCGGTCGCCGCTTGATAACGCAATTGAGAAGAAAGTTCGTCTAGGTTGATACGCTCCAGCAAATCGCTGAGTGCTTCGGCACCCATCTTGGCAATGAACTTCTGCGGATCCCGATCGTCGAGGTGCTGGTTGTCCCTAGGCAAAGAATCCAAATGATCCAGGTACTCTTCCTCGGTCAGGAAATCCATTTTTTGGAGTTGACCCTCTTTGATACCAGCCTGGATAACAACGTACCGCTCGTAATAAATGATCATGTCCAGCTTTTTGCTAGGCAGACCGAGCAGGTAACCGATTTTGTTGGGCAACGAACGGAAATACCAAATATGGGCAACGGGTACCACCAATTTGATGTGTCCGATACGATCGCGACGCACCTTCTTTTCGGTGACTTCCACCCCGCAACGATCACATACGATGCCTTTGTAGCGAATGCGCTTGTACTTACCGCAATGGCACTCGTAGTCCTTTACCGGACCAAAAATGCGCTCGCAGAACAAGCCACCCATTTCCGGCTTGTAGGTCCGGTAATTAATGGTTTCGGGTTTGATGATCTCCCCTTGGCTACGCTCCAAGATGGCTTCAGGCGAAGAAAGCCCGATGCGGATTTTGGTAAAATTGCTCTTGACCTTCCAATCTTTTCTAAACGACATGGGCGTTGATTAATCGAGTTGAACATCCAAACACAAACCGCGAAGCTCGTGCAACAATACATTAAAGGACTCTGGGATATTAGCCGGCGGTAGGGGATCGCCCTTGACGATGGCCTCGTAGGCTTTGGCCCGGCCCACAATATCATCCGATTTGTAGGTAAGGATTTCCTGCAAAAGATTGGAAGCACCAAAGGCCTCCAAAGCCCAAACTTCCATTTCACCAAAACGCTGTCCACCAAATTGAGCCTTACCACCCAGCGGCTGCTGGGTAATGAGTGAATACGGTCCAATGGAACGGGCGTGCATTTTGTCATCGACCATGTGTCCCAATTTGAGCATGTAGATAACGCCCACGGTGGTTTTTTGGTCAAACGCCATGCCAGATTGTCCATCATACAGCTGGGTACCTCCCAATTCGGGGATGCCGGCCTTGATGGTATAATCCTTCACTTCGTCGTAGCTGGCACCGTCAAAAATCGGAGTCGCAAATTTGACACCCAATTCTTTACCGGCCCATGCCAAAACCGATTCATAAATCTGACCCAGGTTCATACGCGATGGTACCCCGAGCGGATTCAGAACGATATCCACCGGTTTGCCATCGGCTGTGAAAGGCATATCCTCGTCCCGTACAATACGGGCGACAATTCCTTTGTTACCGTGACGACCGGCCATCTTATCACCCACTTTCAGCTTGCGCTTCTGGGCAACATAAATCTTGGCCAATTGATTGATACCGGCTGGCAATTCATCACCGACTTGAATGTTGAACTTCCGACGTTTCGCTTCACCGTTTAACTCCGAAAGACGAAGCATGTAGTTTTTGTGAAGGCGCTCGATAAGTTCGCTTTTCTCTTTGTCGATGAGCCATCCCTTGGCGTTGACCTTGTCGTAATCAACCTCGTTGAAGCCTTTTCGGGTGAATTTGACACCCTTGGGAATGATTTCTTCGCCTAGTTTGTTGAAGACCCCTTGAGAAACCTTGCCTTCGGCTACTTCCATCAACTTGTCCACCAAGGTGGTCCGTAGTGCGGCTGATTCTTTGGCCAAATCTTGATCAATGCGCTCTAGCAATAACTTCTCTTCCTGCTTACCGGACTTATCGCGGCGAACGCGGGTAAAGAGTTTTTTGTCGATTACTACACCGGTCATCGAAGGTGGTACCCTCAACGATGCGTCTTTGACGTCACCGGCCTTGTCACCAAAGATGGCGCGCAATAATTTCTCTTCCGGCGATGGATCGCTTTCACCTTTGGGCGTGATTTTGCCGATGAGGATATCGCCTTCGCGGACCTCGGCGCCAACACGAATCAAACCATTCTCGTCCAAGTCTTTGGTAGCCTCCTCGGAGACATTGGGAATATCAGCGGTTAATTCTTCTTCGCCACGCTTGGTATCGCGAACCTGCAATTCAAATTCCTCAATGTGCACCGATGTGAACCAATCTTCGCGGACAACCCGCTCAGAAATCACGATGGCATCCTCAAAGTTGTAACCCTGCCATGGCATGAAGGCCACCTTGAGGTTACGACCCAAGGCCAATTCCCCGGCTTGTGTTGCATAACCTTCAACCAACACATCACCAGGCTGAACCTGGTCCCCAACCCGCACCAACGGCTTGTGGTTAACACAAGTGTACTGGTTGGTTTTGCGGAATTTAATGAGATTGTAGGTCCGTACATCGGATGCAAAGGAAACCAATCGGTCTTCGGAAGAACGCTCGTAACGTACCACGATGCTGTTGGCATCGACGTATTCTACCACACCGTTCCCTTCGGCGTTGATCATGGCACGTGAATCGCGCGCCACCTTGCCTTCCAATCCGGTGCCCACGATGGGTGCCTCGGGTCTGAGCAAAGGAACCGCTTGACGTTGCATGTTCGATCCCATCAAAGCGCGGTTCGCATCATCGTGCTCCAAGAAAGGAATCAACGATGCAGCAATGCCCACAATCTGATTGGGTGCTACGTCCATGTATTCGATCGCCTTGGGATCCACCGTAGGGAAGTCACCCATCAGGCGCGCCTTGACTTGATTGGTCATGAAATGACCATGAACATCGACATCCGAACTTGCCTGGGCAATGGTCCGGTTGTCTTCGTCCTCGGCGCTCAAGAAAATGGCTTTCCAGGCTCCGGCCTCGTTATTGTTCTCCGAAGGACTCAGGGTTACTTTGCCCCCATCCACCTTCCAGTACGGAGTTTCGATAAAGCCCATGTTGTTCACCTTGGCATGGGTGCACAACGACGAAATCAGACCAATGTTAGGACCTTCAGGAGTCTCGATGGTACACAAACGACCGTAGTGGGTGTAGTGAACATCACGTACCTCGAAGCCCGCGCGTTCACGAGACAAACCACCGGGTCCAAGGGCGGACATTCTCCGCTTGTGGGTGATTTCGGCCAAGGGATTGGTTTGGTCCATGAACTGACTCAGCTGATTGGTTCCAAAGAAGGAATTAATCACCGAACTGAGGGTCCTCGCATTAATCAAATCGGTCGGGGCAAAGACTTCGTTGTCCCGAATATTCATACGCTCGCGGATGGTCCGGGCCATACGGGCCAGACCCACTCCAAACTGGGCAAACAATTGCTCTCCAACCGTGCGAACACGGCGGTTACTCAAGTGGTCAATATCATCCACATCGGCCTTGGAATTGGACAACTGGATCAAATATTTAACAATGGCTACAATATCATCCCGAGTCAAAACACGAACCTCTGTGGAGGTTTCCATCCCGAGTTTGCGGTTGATACGATAGCGACCCACCTCACCCAAGTCATAGCGCTTATCCGAGAAAAATAATTTCTCGATAATCTGCCGAGCGGATTCATCATCCGGTGGATCAGCGTTTCGTAATTGCTTGTAAATATGGTTCAAGGCCTCCGTCTCAGAATTGGAGATGTCCTTGTTCAAGGTATTGAAGATGATGGAGTAGTCTCCAATCAAAACATCTTCTTTGTGCAGAATAATGTTCTTAACACCAGCATCAACAATGGTGTCGATCATGAATTCCTCCAAGACGACATCCCGTTCAATCAAAATTTCGTTCCGGCTGATATTCTGTACTTCCCCGGTGGACTCGTCCACAAAATCCTCGACCCAGCTCTTCAAAACACGGGCAGCGAAACGACGTCCGACGACCTTTTTGAGGGCTGCCTTACTAACCTTCACCTCATCGGCAAGGTCAAAAATATTCAAAATGTCCTTGTCCGATGTATAACCAATCGCCCGAAGCAAGGTTGTTACCGGAAACTTCTTTTTGCGGTCGATGTAAGCATACATGACGTTGTTGACATCCGTTGCAAATTCGATCCAAGACCCTTTGAAAGGAATGATACGCGCCGAATAAAGTTTCGACCCGTTGCTGTGAAGGGTTTGTCCAAAGAAGACACCGGGCGAACGGTGTAACTGAGAAACAATCACACGCTCGGCTCCATTGATCACAAAGGTGCCCTTGGGGGTCATGTAAGGAATCAACCCCAGATAAACCTCTTGTTCGATGGTCTCAAAGTCTTCGTGCTCCTTGTCGTTGCAAGAAAGACGAAGCTTGGCTTTGAGAGGAACGTTGTAGGTCAAACCCCGCTCTATACACTCCTCGATGCTGTAACGAGGTGGGTCCACGAAATAATCGAGGAATTCCAGCACAAAATTGTTGCGGGTATCCGAAATCGGAAAATTCTCAGCAAACACGCGGTACAAACCGTCGTACTGACGATGTTCCGGAAGGGTCTCCAGCTGAAAAAAGTCTTTGAAGGATTTGAGCTGAATGTCCAAGAAATCCGGGTAATCCAGAGGATTCAGGACAGACGAAAAGGTTATACGTCCTTCGGGGGTGGTTTTGGTGGCCAAGGGGTGGGGATTTATGAGGTATACCGAATCAAAACACAAACGGCTGTGGAAGCGAAAACCTTGTTTTCGCCCCCACAGCCCACAATGCCGGGAGGAATTACTTCACCTCAACCTGAGCACCGGCCTCTTCCAATTTGGATTTGAGGGCATCGGCTTCGTCCTTCGGACACTTTTCTTTCACGGTTTTGGGAGCACTGTCAACCAATTCTTTGGCTTCTTTGAGGCCCAGACCCGTGAGGTCTTTCACCAACTTAACGACGGCCAGTTTGTTAGCGCCAGCCTCTTTGAGGATGACGTCAAATTCGGTCTGAACAGCAGCAGCAGCAGGGGCATCGCCACCAGCAGCAGGACCTGCGAAGGCAACAGCCGCAGCAGCGGGTTCAATACCGTACTCGTCCTTGAGGATAGCGGCTAGTTCGTTCACCTCTTTGACCGTGAGATTAACCAATTGTTCTGCGAAAGCTTTTAGATCTGCCATGATTGTAATTTTTTGGGGTTTGTTATTGAAATTGATTTTTTATAGATAGGAAACGGAAGCTCGATGGAAAATTTAAGCAGCCCTGGATTGAAGGGTTTTGACAATACCACCCAACTTGGAACCGCCTGATTGCAACGCCGACACAACATTTCGAGCGGGTGACTGAAGGATACCAACCAATTCGCCGATCAACTCGTACTTGGACTTGATGTTTGTCAAAGCATCCAACTGATTATCACCAATATAAATTGCTGAATCAATGTAAGCGGCCTTGAGTACAGGCTTGTCGGACTCTTTGCGGAATTCCTTTAGCAAGCGGGCTGGGATATTGCCCTGTTCAGCAATGAGAATGGAAGTCGCACCTTTGAGGGTAGGGAACATTTCCTGATAACCGTCTCCTACTTGTTCCATGGCTTTGCGGAGCAAGGTGTTTTTGACGACACGGAACTCAACACCGCGCTGAAAACAAAGTCGGCGGAACTTATTAGTCGTCTCAACATTTAGGGAAGAGGCATCGGCCAAGTAAAAGAAAGGGCTGGCGGCTATTTTCGTAGCGAGGCCATCAATGGCTTCACGCTTTTCAACTCTGGTCATCGCAGGCTATAGTTTAGATAGGTCGTTTGAAAGATTAAATTCCCGGGATGGATTTGGGTTCTATACAAATCCCCGGGCTCATGGTAGATGAGAGATAGATGCTCTTGATGTACGTGCCTTTGGCGGCTGATGGCTTGAGTCGGACAATGGTCTGCAACAACTCGACAGCATTCTCTTCCAATTGCTTGGGCGAAAAGGAAACACGGCCAATCCCAGCATGTACAATCCCAAATTTGTCGACTTTGAAATCGATTTTACCACCCTTGACCTCCGTGACCGCTTTGGCCACATCGTCGGTCACCGTTCCGGTTTTGGGGTTGGGCATCAGGCCACGAGGACCCAAAACACGACCAAGGCGACCTACTTTGGCCATGATGCCTGGCTGCGTGATAATTACATCCACATCCGTCCAGCCACCTTCAATCTTGGTGATGTATTCGTCCAATCCCACAAAATCAGCGCCTGCGGCCTTGGCCTCGGCTTCCTTATCGGGATTGCAGAGAACCAAAACTCGAGCTACTTTACCGGTACCGTGGGGCAAAGTAACAATTCCACGAACCATTTGATTGGCTTTGCGCGGATCAACACCTAGACGGATGTTAACATCCACGGATGCGTCGAACTTGGTAAAAGTCACCTTCTTGACCAGTTCGCTGGCTTCGTTGAGGCGATAGGCTTTGGAAGCCTCGATCTGGCCCTGGGCCTTCTTTTGGTTTTTGGTTAGTGCAGGCACGTTGATAACGATTAATAAGTTAAACTTCCCAAGGGGCGGTTCCGGTGATGGTCAAACCGAGGCTACGGGCCGTACCGGCGACCATTTTCATGGCAGATTCTATTTTGAAGGCGTTCATATCCTGAATCTTGTCCTCCGCGATGGTTTTGACCTGCTCCCAGGTTACTTGACCGACTTTTTTGCGGTTGGGTTCGGCTGAACCCTTGGCCACCTTCGAGGCGTCGATTAATTGAACAGCCACGGGAGGGGCTTTAACGATAAAATCAAAAGACTTATCGGCATAAACGCTGATGACCACCGGTAAAACCTTGCCGGCCTTCTCCTGGGTTCTGGCATTGAATTGCTTGCAGAATTCCATGATGTTAACACCTTTGGAACCCAATGCAGGTCCAACGGGAGGAGCCGGATTGGCCGCTCCGCCTTTGATCTGCAACTTGATGAATGCTGTAATTTCCTTAGCCATAATGATTGCTTGTCGTAATTGTTGTCGATTTTGTTATGACAGATCGGATTAAGATATTTTTTCGACCTGCGTAAAATTGAGCTCAATGGGGGTCCGTCTTCCAAAGATTTTGACCATCACTTTGAGCTTTTTCTTCTCTTCATTTATTTCTTCAATAACCCCGATGAATTCGTTGAATGGACCGTCCATCACTTTGACCGACTCGCCCATCCGGTAAGGATTCACCATGGTTTCGCCCTGTTCGGCCACCTGATCGGCCTTGCCTAGCATGCGGTTGATTTCGGATTCCCTCATGGGGGTTGGTTTCTCACCACCCAAAAAGCCAATGACATTCGGGGTCTGCGTTATAACCGAGGGTAGATCCGGATTCACCGTCAAGTTGGCTTCGAGAAGAATGTACCCTGGGAGAATATTTCGTTCTTTGATGACTTTCTTACCGTTCTTGAGTTGCAAGACTTTCTCGAGAGGAATAAGGATCTGGGAAACCAGGTCCGACATGCCGTTGTAGGCAATCTCGGATTCCAGGCATTCCTTGGCCTTGCGTTCCTTGCCGCTAATGGCTCGAACTACGTACCACTTTAATTCCATATCCTATTCGATGTCTAACCGATGACGAATCAAGCGGCGGTTTATTGAAACAAATGATAAAAAGCGCTGAGCAAGGAAGAAAAGCCCACATCCATTAGGTAAATCAGCAGCGAAAAGAGCAGGGAGGCGATTAACACCACCATGAGCGAATCCTGCAACTGTTCCCAGGTGGGCCAACTGACCTTGCGGAGCAGCTCCTCCCGGGATTCCTTAACGTATGCGATGAGTTTGTTCATGATTTGGGGGATTTGGGCAATCAAGCAGGCGACATTCGTTCAGCACGGGTGGAGAGACTCGAACTCCCAGCCTATGGTTTTGGAGACCATCGCTCTGCCAATTGAGCTACACCCGTATAGACAACGAAATCTCCCCGAGGGAACGGGGAGATTTCGCCGCTAACGGCCCTGTTATTAGGCGATGATTTCAGTAACCTGACCGGCACCAACGGTGCGGCCACCTTCGCGGATCGCGAAACGAAGACCTTTCTCCATGGCAATCGGAGAGATCAGTTTCACAACAACCGAGATATTGTCCCCGGGCATAACCATTTCGGTGCCGGCTGGCAAAGCAATCTCACCGGTAACGTCGGTCGTACGGAAATAGAACTGTGGGCGGTACTTGTTAAAGAAAGGAGTGTGACGACCACCTTCTTCTTTTGACAAGACGTAAACCTCGGCCTTGAACTCATGGTGAGGCTGTACAGAACCTGGCTTACAAATAACCATACCACGACGGATATCGGTTTTTTCGATACCGCGGAGCAGAAGACCCGTGTTGTCACCAGCTTCACCGCGATCCAGAATTTTGCGGAACATCTCCACACCTGTTACGGTGGATTTGAGGTTCTCAGCACCCATACCAATGATATCAACCGGATCACCAGAATTGATGACACCGCGCTCGATACGACCGGTCGCAACGGTACCACGACCTGTGATCGAGAATACGTCTTCGACTGGCATCAAGAAAGGAAGATCCGTCATACGAGGAGGAGTCTGGATATAAGAATCCACCTTGTCCATCAACTCGATAACGGTCGCAACCCACTTTGGCTCTCCGTTGAGGGCTCCAAGGGCTGAACCACGAACGACTGGAATATCGTCCCCTGGGAATTCGTAGAAGCTCAAAAGCTCGCGGATTTCCATCTCAACAAGCTCAAGAAGTTCTGGATCATCCACCATGTCAACTTTGTTCATGAAAACAACCAGGGCTGGAACACCAACCTGACGGGCAAGCAGAATGTGCTCACGGGTCTGGGGCATTGGTCCGTCGGTGGCCGCAACAACAATGATGGCACCGTCCATCTGGGCAGCACCTGTTACCATGTTCTTCACATAGTCAGCGTGGCCAGGACAGTCAACGTGCGCATAGTGACGATTGGCGGTTGAATACTCAACGTGGGCCGTATTGATGGTAATACCGCGCTCTTTTTCTTCGGGAGCGGAGTCAATAGAGTCAAAAGAACGAGCTTCTGACAAACCGGCTTCAGCCAATACCTTGGTGATAGCGGCGGTGAGGGTGGTTTTCCCGTGGTCAACGTGGCCAATGGTGCCGATGTTAACGTGGGGTTTGGAGCGGTCAAATTTTTCCTTTGCCATGATTACGGTTTTTTACGTTTGTTTTTGGGTGTTTGGGTTGGTTTGGGTTGGTTGAACAGCGGACTCAATCGTTGGGGCATGAAGGTAGGATGGAGCCGTTGATGAGAATTGAACTCACGACCTCTTCCTTACCAAGGAAGTGCTCTACCCCTGAGCTACAACGGCGGGAAATCTTCGGCGTTTCGCTTGCGGTTTGGCTGGCAACAGATTCCGAGGGAAGCGTGAATCTGCGACAGAGCACTCCGAAGCCGGTATCAGGCTAGCTGAAACCGGTCGTGGAGCGGGAGACGAGGTTCGAACCCGCGACCTACAGCTTGGAAGGCTGTCGCTCTACCAACTGAGCTACTCCCGCATGGTGAAACAAGAAGGCGCCTGCTTTGGTGGGGAGAGGAGGATTCGAACCTCCGAAGGTTTCCCAACCGAGTTACAGTCGGTCCCATTTGGCCACTCTGGTATCTCCCCCAATCCGAGCCCCCTGCCGGATTCGAACCAGCGACCTACTGATTACAAATCAGTTGCTCTACCAGCTGAGCTAAGGAGGCACAGCAAGCTCTAAAGAACGACCTTCGGACCGGTCCAAAGGACCGCAGGAAGAACCCCGGCAAAGGGGGTCTTGTCAAAAGGAATGCAAAGATACGCAAAAACTTTACCGAAAAGCCCTATTCCAAAAAAAATAAGGGCCGTGGGACGCCGAAATACTCGGAAGGCGGTTAACCCTTGGGGTGGGTTTTGCGATGGATTTCTTTGAGCTTTTCAACGGACTGGTGGGTGTAGATCTGGGTCGCGGCCAGATTGGCGTGACCCAACAAGGTTTTGACCGCATTGAGATCGGCCCCGTTGTCCAACATATGGGTGGCAAAGCTGTGCCGGAGAACGTGAGGGCTTCGCTGAGGGACCGAAGGAACCTTCAGAAGAGCCTTTTTGACCAAATCCACCACCAATTTAGGATACAACGAGGCGCCTTTGTTGGTAAAAAACAGAGGGGCTTCCGGTAAAGTCGACCCGTTCTCTGCAGCCTTCTGGGCATAATGATCCAAAAGCGTTCCAAGCTCCATGGCCAGCGGCAAGAGACGGGTCTTGGAGCGCTTGCCGGTTACCCTCAGGGTCCCCTGCCCTCGGTCCCAGTCCATCCAACGCAATTGAATAACCTCAGCCCTTCGGAGGCCGCAACCGTAGAGGGTTTCAACCACGCAACGGTCACGTAGTGCCCAAAAATCCTCGGGCCAGGGGGCCGATGCCCAATCCTCCATCGCGGCCAATGGAACCGCCCTGGGCAAATTGACGGGCGTTTTGGGACGCTGCAAGGCCTTGGACGGATCCGGACCGGGGTGCAGCCCCTCCCTAAGCATGAATTTAAAAAAGGTTTTGACGGTCGAAATCTTGCGGTTGATGGATCTGGGCAAAAGACCTTGCTCCATCAAGGAGACCAGCCAGGAGCGTAGATGCAAGGAAACTGGGAAATCATTGGGACCTAACCCGCAGGATTCGACCAAGAATTGGTTGAGTTGCTCCAAATCCCGAGAATACGCCTCGAGGGTATGGGCCGATGACCGCTTTTCGAAACGGAGATAGCGCAAAAAACTTCGGTAATCCATGATTACCGTAAAAATAGGGAATTAGACGACGTCCGTCTGCAGAAGCTGCTGACGGTAAACCGCCCGCAATCGCTGCTGCCGCTTGTTGACCGAAGGCTTTTCGAAAGCCTGACGGGCACGCAGTTCTTTGAGAACCCCTGTTTTCTCGAATTTCTTCTTGAAACGCTTGAGGGCCTTGTCGACGGCTTCGTTGTCTTTGATGTCAATTTTGAGCATACCTAGATTATGAGGACGGCAAAGATATCAGGATTCTTTGAATAATTGCCTCGCAATTACCAATTTTTGGATTTCACTGGTTCCTTCGCCAATGGTGCAGAGCTTGGAATCGCGGTAATATTTCTCCACCGGAAAATCCTTGGTGTACCCATACCCCCCAAAAATCTGCACCGCCTCGGTCGAAGCCCGCACCGCCACTTCGGATGCATAGTATTTGGCCATAGCCGAAACCTTGGTCACCGGCTCCCCAGCGTTTTTGAGGGCCACCGCCTGCATCGTCAACAAATGGGCGGCCTCTATCTCGGTAGCCATATCGGCCAATTTGAAGGAAATACCCTGGAATTCGGCAATGGGCTTCCCGAATTGCTGACGTTCTCCGGCATAGCGGGTCGCAGCCTCCAAGGCCCCACGAGCAATCCCTAACGACAAAGCGGCAATACTGATGCGTCCCCCGTCCAAGATTTTCATCGCCTGAATAAAGCCATCGCCCACCTGACCCAAAAGATTCTCTTTGGGGACGCGGCAATCTTGAAAGATCATTTCGGTGGTCTCTGAGCAACGCATTCCTAATTTGTTTTCCTTCCTCCCCTGCAGCCATCCTTCGGTACCTCGCTCCACAACAATCGCAGAAATACCATGTGAATCCAAAAGATCACCGGTACGAACCATCACCACCGCCACCTCGGCCGAATTCCCATGAGTTATCCAGCATTTGGCGCCGTTGAGCACCCAATGATCGCCCCCATCCACCGCCGTCGTCAGCATTCGCAGGGCATCCGATCCGGTATTGGGCTCGGTGAGGCCCCAAGCCCCCAGCCATTCCCCACTCGCTAAACGTGGCAGCCAGCGTTTCTTTTGATCCTCGTTACCAAATTGCAAAATATGCCCGGTGCACAATGAATTATGGGCAGCCATGGACAAACCAATGGAGGGGTCCACCTTGGTCAGTTGAACAATGGCTTCGACATATTCCTCGTAACCCAGTCCCGCCCCACCGTAAGATTCGGGCACCAAGACCCCCAACAAACCCAATGCACCCATTTGGCCAAAGAGTTCCCTGGGGAAATGCTGACGTTCATCCCAATCCATAACGTGGGGACGGATATTGCGTTCGGCAAATTCTCGAACCGATTCGCTAATCAAACGGGTATTTTCTGAAACATTAAAATCCATGCTCAAAGGTAGAAAGAAATCCCAAGCTATCGGGCCAAATAAGGGGCCAGCCGATATCGATCCAGGGAATCCAAAGCCAGAATCTTTAACAAGTCCACCCCCCTCGTATAAGGTCCGTTTTGCCGACGATACGCCACTATTTTCTTGGCCAGATTCCAACCCACATACGGATGGTCTGCAAGGCCTTCCAAATCCATTCCATTTACATCCAAAGGCTTTACGAAACCCGTATCCAGGGTTAGGTACTTTAACACAACTTCGTAGGTGAGACTATCCATTCCGTAGACCTCCAGCAATTGTTCGGTCCTCAAAAAACCACCCAGCCGCTGACGATAATCCGCAATCCGCCGTGCTGTGGCCGCACCTACTCCCCGGAGACGTCGCAGTGCCAACGTATCGGCGCTATTCAACTCCAATTGCTGACCGGGGCGAAGTTTCACGATCTTAAGGCTATCCCCCTCCCATCCCCTGGATCTCCATTTGGCCTCCTGTTTCCTCAGGTCGTGAATGGTTGCAAGGAGCGTAGGATCTGTGCTTTCCATGGGAACAAAACGGGGCGTTAACAAGCCACGCAACCAGGGCATCAGCAAGATAATTAATGAGATCCCTATCAACCCCAAAGACTCACCTCGCCCCATGGTCCACCAATCCCGCATCTTAAATCCTGGTTAACTCATGGATTCTCTGATTCTTCGGGCTGCGCAGGTGATCGAAGCACCTTGAAGAGGAAATAAAGAGTAAAGAAAGTAACCGTTCCCTGGGCTAGGAGCATGGTTAGCAAAGCAGGCGTGGTCATGATCGTAGAATGTAAAATGGACGGATAGGAACAGGGTATTATTTGTTAGGCGTCGCTTTGGCAGTGTTCAAAACACGACGCCTGTAGGCCACATACACCGCGTAGGCGATGCCGACATACAAAGCCAATAACAAAATTCGAGCACCAACAATGTAGGGATTGCCCGGGTTCTGTATTTTGGAAACAATATCCGGTATGGAGGCCATCAAGACCGCAAAGAGAATGGCCGGCGTTATGTATTGAATCACCCATCGAAAGAAAACGGGTATACGCATATCAGCCCCTTCGTTGATTTCTTTCCAACCACGATCCATGCCAAAAACCCAGGCAAACAAAATGACCTCAAAAAAGGCAAAGACTACCAAGCTTACCGTACCGGCCCAATAATCGTATTCATCAAAAACTCCTTCGTTAAAAAAGAAAACAGTCGGTGCCCCTAGGACCAAGACTATGAGACCAAAGGCCCACGCAGATTGCCCGCGTTTCCATCCAAATTCATCTCGCAAAAAGGCCATCACGGGAGTCCCCATGGCCAAAGAAGAGGTAATGCCTGCAAAGAATAGCAATCCGAACCAACATATACCGGCCACAGCCCCCATCAAGGGACCCCACTGGGTGAAGAGATAGGGCAAGGTTTTGAAGCCTAGGCCCAAGCCACCGCTTTGGGTTAATTCAACAACCCGATCAACGCCCAAATATCCAATAGCAATGGGAATCAAGATCGATGATCCCAAAACCACTTCGACAAACTCGTTCATCCATCCGGCTGACATGGCGTTGAGGGCAATGTCTTGTTTGCTGCGGACATAGGCTGCATAACATTGAATCGAACCCATGCCTACGCTCAGCGTGAAAAAGATTTGACCCGCAGCCGCCAACCACACTTTGGTATTCCAAATGCTGTCAAAATTAGGGGTCCACAGATAATTCAAACCAACTGTCCCATCCAAGATGGCCCCAAATTCCCCGGCCTTCAAGGTGATTCCTTTGTAGGCCAGGAACAAGCCAAATAGAAGGAGCAAGGGCATCCCTACTTTGGCCGCTTTTTCAACACCCCCTGAAAGTCCCCGCGATAAAATATAGGTGTTGAGAAACAGGCACAATAGCCAGAAATAAATAGCTGTACTGGAACCACTCAACGAAATATAGGAACCAAAATAATCGGCAACTCCTTCCTGACCCATTCCGTTAAAACTGCCTTGGATGAACATCCAAACATAGTTGAGGGTCCAACTCTCCAGGTAACAATAATAGGCGGCAACG
>JAIXRA010000134.1 GCA_027485465.1 Bacteroidota bacterium
GCAATGCCACATCCCTCCATTTAGTTGACAAGGTCGATAGCGACAGCCTGCCGGCCATGGATTTGAATGCGTACCGCTGGAATCCTTACCAAATCAGCCAAATTCAGTTTGATGCGGAAGCGGCCTATTGGCCTTGGTTAATTGGTGCCCAACCTGACTTTCACAGCGCAATCAAGCCCTATATTTTTTCAATAACGCCCAACGGGCCGAGTAACCAAACCGCCATGGGTCGCGATAAGGCAAGCTCCAAGTATGGCCAATGGAGCCTGCCGTACCTAAAGCAAAGGTCGCTTTGGTATTACCGTTCGGGGGAACCAAGCGAGCCAAGCACGGCGAATTCTTCCTCCACCAAATACCTTCAAATGGAGCCCCTTTGGGATTTGGGTCTGGGCATGGATCGATCCATGAATAATCCTAAACAGGGAGGAATGACCTATCAAAACGGACGCGGAATTCAGTTGACCGGACAATGGACCTCTTCGTTTCGGTTTGTTTCATCCATTTGGTTGGTCAACAACCGTGTCCCGGATTTTGTCAACCAGCAAGCCCAGGATTTGGCTCAAGGATTGAATATACCCGATGTCGGTGTCGTTCCTGGTTTGGGATTGGCACGACCAACAGGACCATCCCGAACCTGGGACCTCTACCTTGCAGAGGCCTTGTTACGATGGGAGCCCCGCCCATGGCTTAACATTCATTGGGGACATTCTAAGAACTTTATTGGGCATGGCTACCGATCACTCTTGATTTCGGATGCATCGCCAGCTTTTACCCACCTAAGAATTCAGGCACGCTGGGGGCCTTTGCAATATCAGTATTATGCCGGCCAAATGCTGGATTATGGGTCTCCACAAATCCCCAATTTTGGCCCCAACAGAGATTTGAGCCTGCGCCACGGCCAAAAGTTCACCGCCATGAGTTACCTGGATTGGAACTTGAATCGAAAGTTGCAAGTAGGTTTATTTCAGGCTATTGTATGGCCTTCACGGGACAGCCTGGGTTATAGTGGATGGTCCTGGGCCTTTGCGCAGCCATTGCTCTTTTTGATCCCTGCCCAATTCCACACAGGTTCTTATGGAAATTCTCTGATAGGTGCTAACATAGGATACCGAATGGGATCCAAATCGCAGCTTTACAGCCAATTGGCCGTGGACGAAATGTATATGCGGGAATTCCTCCGACTCAGTAATTACTGGGCCAATAAATACGCCTTTCAGATCGGCGCCAAAGGGTGGAACCCCTGGGGCCTGCAGGGTTTCCGTTGGCTGAGCGAAATAAATATTGTCCGGCCCTTCATGTACAGCCACTGGTCCACTGCCACCAATTATGGCCATCAACAATCTGCCTTGGCGCATCCTCTGGGCGCCAATTTTCGTGAACTCATGGCCCATGCCCATTACTTTCGAGGTCCATGGCAATTCAGTGCAAGGAATTCTATGGCCGTACAAGGCAAAGGTTCCCGGGACACCCTCAACAGGGGCGACCTAATTAATCAAAACTATTATCAGGGATTGTTACCGGGTAGTCCCTATCCTATCGGATCAGGAACCTCTGTACGCCTGGTACAGAGCGAATGGCAAGTTGCCTATATGTTGTATTCACCAACCCGGTTGATGGTGAATTTAACGGTCTTGTACCGTCGGCGTTGGACCCGAGAGGGCTGGACCGCCGAACCTTATGGCCAACAAAGCCTTTGGATCAACTTGGGCCTGAGGACGGCCCTTCAAAATCTGTACAAGGATTTCTGAAAATGCATCAGAACCTAAAAAGCATCGAAAAATCCAGGTTATTGGACCAAACATTGATCCCCGGCCAGCGTAAGGGTCCTTGGGATCCTTCAGGGTCGTATCGGTACTGAAAATTATAGGTCCTCATTAAATTATAGCGGCCTGTCAGCGTGATGCCGCTCCATGAATGGAAAAAATTCAATTGCCAGCCCCAGTCCACAAAATGTTTGGTGTAATCTCTTAGAAATGGATTGTTAACGGCGGGCAGGGAGGGCCCCCTTTCGAAGAACAGATCCTCGTTATGCGCTAACCTTTCCCAATGCAAGCCTATCCCTGATTTTGCGCGGATATATTCAAAGCCTACCGTCGCCAAATTGGAACCGGGCCCTATCCCTGCACCCAGTACCTGACCTCTGTGGGTCCATCCCACCCTGTTCGAATGGGTATAGAAAGTAGGCGCACTCAAATAGGATGATTGCATATAATTTTCTTGCGGGGCCTGCATGACGGTTGTCTCTGCCCAAACTTGCAAACAAGCGTTACCAGGCATTTTGTATATTTTTCGAACACCCCCCAACCAAGCCGAGGTCGCAAGGGGCCTGGTCAGGAAATCTTCCCAATCATACCAGTGGTCATCCTTGGCCCATTCCGCGTAAAACTCTGCATGGGATTCTGGCAACAAGTAGCGAACGGTGAAGGATATCAGTTGATTTCTGTTCAAGACATTCCTTTCGGAATTGGTTGTAGAAGCCCCCAATGGATCAATGTAGGTAATGCGGAAATAGTCTCCAAAACGGTTGGGATAGCCCTTGACCTGAACCCCCCTGCTCACCCCTAGAAACAATCCGGATAATCCTCTAGGCTGCCAAACAAGCTGCATCGCGTTGATGTAGCTATGGGTTCCATTTCCCCTCAGGGAATCCCATTGCAAATCCGGTGCCGTCGGAGTGTTAGGAAAGGGCGGTATGGAATCCGCAGTAAGTGCATAGGGCCAATACCCGGAATACTGAAGATTGCCTGCAATCATCTGGCCTTCAAAGGTGCCCAAAGGAGTCCTCAAAGGGCGGTTGGTATGAAGGGTCAAATGAGAAATTCCCGGGGCATTGTTACTCATGATGATAGAATTTCTGACACCCGGTCCCCACCATAAATTCTCAGAAGACCACCCTGTTGAAATGGGACCCAAACGCAACTTCACAAAGGATTGACCTTGATAAAATTCTTGGTAAGGCTTGGTTCCCATCCGTTCCGGATTATCCAACCCTCCTTGCCTAAAAGGCGGATTCATAAAGTCTTCGTTTCGGGCTATCACCCCTTCGGGACGGTATTGAACCTCGAGGGGGCCGGCCTTCAAAAAAGCACCAAAACTCATATACGTTTGCATTCCCTTGGACGGCACCATGGGCCCGTCATTCCAACCGTAAGGATGGTGCCCGTTGTAACGAGCTTGGACCAATATCGGTAACACCTGAAACCTGAATTCCCTGCACGATTCCAGGAAGCCACGCCAACCTCGATTCTGATTCCTGCCCCCAAAATTCTCGCTCCTCCAATCCAATTGGGGTGGATTTGACTTGGTTAATTGGCCAGGGCACCACAAGGAGTCATAGCCCCAACCCAGCGGCATCCCCAAGGCAGAACGTGGATCCACAGGCCTTATCATCATGGAAACATGGCTGTCCAGATGCCCCAATAATTGCCCACGCCTCAATGCTTCCTCCCAAAAGGGCGTCCCAACCGGCAAGCTTTGGCCCTCTACCCCCATTGGTAATAACAAAAGGTGTCCTAACACCATCCACATTGCCAAATTGTAGGCCGTTTTCAATTCAGAAAGAGGGGGTTGCGTTTTGAAACGAAGGAACATCAGACTTCGTGAATTCATGAGGTGTATCCAAATGAGTCATGGCATAGGGTCCGCGCTCGGCTTTAGCATAAATCCCCTCGATTAACCCAACCACTTCGATGGCCTCCCGAAGTCCAACCAAAGAAGATGAGCCACTGGAAGGAATCGTTCCGGAAAGTTCAAGGCCCGCATTCAGCGAATTCGCCTGGTGCAGGGCGATGATTTGGCGCCATAACGCCAAGCGATGCTCATCGGGACCCGCCATAGGCAACAAGGGGGCCTGTTCTCTGCCCTGAACCTGGTACCAAAAAAACTGATTCATGTATTGGCCAACCAACCGTACGGTACCCCTGCTCCCCAAAACCGTCATACATTGATCCAAAGTGCATGGATAGGTCGATGTGCTGTAGTTCAACGTCCCCATAGCGCCGAGAGCGGTCCTGAATTGAATAGACCCGTTATCGTCCAGACCATGCATATCCCGATGGGTCAGGTTATCTATTTGTGCCGAGAACTGCTGCCAGGGCCCAAAGATCCAGTGAATGGCATCCACCACATGGGAGAATTGAGTGTAAAGCGTGCCCCCATCCAGTTGGGGGTGGCCCTGCCAACCACCGCGCTTGTAGTAATCTTTGCCTCGATTCCAATAACATTGAACATCGACTCGCAGAATTTCCCCCAACTCGCCTCCATGAACCAATTCATGCAAATGCTGCAAAGCAGGATTCTGTCTGGACTGCATCATGACCCAAACCGGAAGGTGAAGCCCTTCGGCGCGCTCGGCCAAAGGCAGCGCATGCTCTGTATGGGTGCAAAGAGGCTTCTCGACCAGGGCAGGCAAATTCATATCCAAGGCGTATCCCAGATGGATTGGATGCCAGCCGTTGGGGCTTGCGATGAGCATTAGGTCCGCAGAATTACCGGATTCGCGCCAATCCTTGCAGGACAAAAAAAACGGAATACCCGCAAAATCCTGACTCATGGTCGCAAGATCGGCGTGTGGATCCACGATCCCCACCAAACGAACCGCGCCGTTTAGCTGCTGTAACAATCGTGCGTGAATTTGCCCCATCCGACCAAATCCTACCAACAAAACTTTCATGGGGCGATTGTTCATGGGTTTTATTTTTTCGGAATTATTGGTCATTTTCCGAGATGGGGGGCTGTTCCGTGTCGGGAGAGGTAATCCTGGTAAGCCAGGGCGATGCCCGAAGGGAGATCCGTTCGAGGCTGCCAACCCAAAGCACGCATGCGGGATGAATCCATGAGTTTGCGGGGGGTCCCGTCGGGCTTGGTGGGGTCCAGAAGAATTTCTCCGCGGTAATCCAGCACATCGCAAACCGTGCGGGCCAATTCATAGATGCTGAGATCGGAGCCGTAGCCAATATTCAAAAAACCAGGTTGATCCCAAACCTCCATGGCCAGCAAACAGGCTTCGGCCAAATCATCCACATAAAGGAATTCGCGCAATGGTGTCCCGCTACCCCAGAGGGTGATCGTTGGATCACCGTTGGTTTTGGCCGCGTGCACTTTGCGAATCAAAGCCGGTAACACATGACTGTTTTCGGGGTCGTAATTATCCC
>JAIXRA010000025.1 GCA_027485465.1 Bacteroidota bacterium
ATAAACTTAGAATAAGTGATTATCCACGTTTCCACAGCACTAAAGTATAAAAATAAAAAAAATACTTTTTTATATTATTAAACATGTTCAAATCCTTGGGGGAACGCTCCCTTAATTTTGGATTCTCAGGAATGGAAAATCAAACGAGCATTTTTACCAGGGTCAATGGGTGGGCCTCTCAATCTGGAGCGATTAACCTCGGTCAAGGATTTCCGGACAGCGCCCCTCCTGCATTGCTGCTGGATGCAGTTGGTGAAGCTTTGCAGGAAAATTACTATCAATACGTTCCATCCTTTGGTTTGTTGGGTCTACGAAACCAAATATCAACCATTTGGAAGGAGGATTTTGGTGTGAATTTGAATCCTGAGACCCAAATTACCATTACGGCGGGTGCAACACAGGCCTTGCATGACGCCATTTCATCCCTTGTTCAAGCGGGTGATGAGGTTTTGCTTCTTGATCCGGCTTATGATTCCTATGCTCCTGTTGTTCTGCAAGTGGGCGCTATTCCTGTACGGATACCTATGGAATTTTCGTTGTTATCAGGATTTTATTTGAACTGGGATCGAATTAGGGATGCCATCGGTTCAAATACAAAATTATGGATTATCAACAACCCTCATAATCCTACCGGGTATTGTCTTAATGCCTCCGATTACAAGGAAATAGATCATATTATGAATCAGAATCCAGGCTTGCATTTGTTGGGAGATGAAGTTTATGCCTACCTGGTTTTTGAAGGTAAATTCCGAAGTTTCTTGGATTTTGGTGATTGGAAAGAACGTGTTTTAGTCGTTCATTCTTTTGGTAAAACCTATCATTGCACCGGATGGAAATTAGGTTATGCTGCTGGTTCTTTTAACTGGAACCAAAAATTAAGAAGCCGTCACGAGTACAATGTTTTTTGTGTTAATTCTTTAATGCAAAGATCGTTTGAAATTTATTTGCCCAAGGATACCAATCGTAGTGCTATCGCTGATTATTATTTAGAACAAAGGAATTATTTGTTATCGCTCTTGGAAGGCAAACCAATTGGGTACATACCCGTTCAAGGTACTTATTTTCAATGGATTGATTTATCATTTTTGAATAAAGAAATCTCGGATGTAGAACTTGCAAAGGAATGGGCATTGAATGCAGGTTGTGCCATGATTCCCTTTTCTCCATTTATGGAAAATACCCATTCGAGCCGCTCTCTATTGATGCGCTTGTGTTTCGCCAAAAGCAAAGAAAAAATGGATAAAGGGATGAAAAATTTATATCAATATCTTGGAATCTAATAATTTGCGTATCCATTTAGTTCAGAATGCTGCGGTTTGGAACGACCCGCAAGCCAGTTTACTTGAACTTGATTTTTTGTTATCTACGAATCTTACAGGGGATTCGAGAGGAGGACTTTTGGTTTTACCTGAAATGTTTGCCCAAGGTTTTGTTACGAATTTGGATATCGTAAATTTAAAGGATACTATCATCAATAATCAAGAACGAACCCTTGATTGGATGAAAAAAACCGCGCAAAAATACGGTGTTGTTGTTGTTGGTTCCCTACCCATGTTGGAGGGAGGTTTTTTGTACAATCGAATGTACATGGTTCATGGAAATGTGCAATTCAATCAATTCTACGACAAAAAGCACCTTTTCTCTTTGGCGGGAGAACATCTTCATTTTAGTCCCGGTTCAAAAAGGGTCTGTTGGGAACATAATGGTTGGTCTATGATGCCTAGCATTTGTTACGATTTACGTTTTCCTGTTTGGTTAAGAAATCAAAAAGACTATCATGTGATTCTTTGCGTAGCTAATTGGCCGAAAAGCCGTTCGCTTGCATGGCGTTCCTTGTTGGTCGCAAGGGCCATTGAGAACCAAGCCTATATCGTAGGTGTCAATCGAGTTGGAACGGACGGTACAGGGACGGTTTACGAGGGATCTTCGATGGTGGTTGGGCCCGATGGAGCTATTTTAGTGCAAATGGAAGACCAAAAGGGCCTTTGCAGCGTTCAGATAGATGCTCATGCTTTATCGGTTTTTCGTAGGGCTTATCCTTTTTTGGCTGACGCAGATAATTTTCGATTCAACCCCCTGCAAACCCATGAGTGAAGGTTCTCAATTGAATATTTTGTCCCAGCGCCTGAAAGGTCGTTTGGAATTGAGTGAGCAAGCCAGAGAATGGACGGCTTTGATTCAACACCTTGAGAAGTTTCTCGGCAAGAAGCCCGATATGAATGCGTTGCTTTTTTTGGTAGGAGTGAATGTTTTAGGCCAGGGCCCTCGGGAATTTACGAAAGAGGAAAAGCAAGACCTTATGCATATTGCGATTTGTGAGCTTCTATCCTTTGTTGAATATTTCGAGTACAGCGGACGAGATCCTCATGGTTGGCCCCATTACAACCCACTTCGGAAGCCTTCTGTTGGAGGCCTTTCAGAGCAGGAATCCCTATTGCGGGCCTGTGCCGTTCAGTATTTTAGGGAGAACGATGAAGATTTTGAAAGGTTCCTTTTGGAATCCGATTCGATGCAAGGAAAAGATTAAATTTGTAACCATGACTTATACCATGATTTCTACCACCGTTTTTTGGTCTGCTTTGTCCCTTTTCTTTTTGGGTCAACTCCCTCACCGTTCCTTGGCTGAATCACTAGGGGGTTCCCAACCCAAAGGCGCTTCAAAAAATACCGAAGCCCTTGTTTATTTGGAAACAACCGAAGGTCGACTCGTTTTAAAACTTAGCAACGCAACCCCTTTGCATCGGGACAATTTTCTCAAATTGGTACGCGAGGGGTTTTACGATCAAGTTTTATTTCATCGAGTGATCAAAGATTTCATGATTCAGGGGGGTGATCCGGAGTCACGGGATGCCAAAGAAGGTCAAATGTTGGGGAACGGGGGCCCGGGATACACCGTCCCTGCTGAGTTTGTTGATTCCTTAATTCATTGCAAAGGAGCTCTGGCAGCTGCTCGACTCGGGGACGGCATGAATCCACGCAAAGAATCCAGTGGATCACAGTTTTACATTGTTCAAGGTCGTACCTGGAAAGATGCTGATTTAGCCTCCATAGAGGCCCGTTCGGGTCGTAAGTACAACGACGAACAAAAGGAAATCTACCGAACGCTGGGTGGTACTCCGCATTTAGATGGCGGGTACACGGTTTTTGGTCAACTCATTGAAGGAATGGATGTTTTGGATAAAATTGCCAAATCCTCCACGGGAGGCGCTGATCGCCCCACCAACGATGTGCGTATTCTGAAGGCGGGCTTGGTCAAATGAAGCTGATTACCTACAATGTAAACGGGATTCGTGCCGCTGAAACCAAGGGTTTAAGCGCTTGGCTCATCGCGCAGAATCCTGATGTCATCGGCTTGCAGGAAATCAAAGCCTTTGAAAATCAATTTGATTGGACGCCTTTTTTAACAGCCGGTTACCGGGTTTATGCAGAGTCAGCTCTCAAACCGGGTTATAGCGGGGTCGCCGTCTTGAGTCGTCGGGAGCCCAATGCGGTTGTTCGGGGCTGTGGTCAAGATTGGATCGATAGCGAAGGAAGAATTCTTCGGTTGGATTACGACGATTTTTCATTTATGACGGTTTATATGCCATCCGGGTCATCGGGAGATGAACGCCAGGCCTACAAGATGCGGTTTTTGGATTTTTTTGGACCCTACGCTGAGAGCTTATCGGCTTTCTTGCCTGGATTGGTTATAGCCGGAGACTATAACATTTGTCATCAAGCGATGGACATTCATGATCCGGTCAGCAACGCTCAATCTTCCGGTTTTTTACCCGAAGAAAGAGCCTGGTTCGGTTCTTTTTTGGACAGAGGTTTCTGTGATACTTATCGAACCCTGCATCCAGAATCGGTGGGCTATTCGTGGTGGTCTTACCGGCAGGGCGCAAGAGCCAAAAACAAAGGATGGCGGATCGATTACCAGTGCATCAGCCTTTCCTTGAAAGATTCTTTGAAGGAAGCTGTTTTGCATCCTGACGCTGTCCATTCGGATCATTGCCCGGTTTCTCTGGTCTTGTTCGAAGGGAAAGGTTCTTCATGAACGCCCTCAACGATATCAACAAGCGCTTGGATGATACCATCAGGCGTTATTACCGATGGCGTATCGTTCGTGGATTGTTGATATGGGCGATTGTGCTCTTCGTGCCTTGGATGCTTTTGGCAATGGGCGCTTTTTATACCTGGATCGGCAGCGGAATGCGTCTTTTGCTCCTGGTTTTGTACATTTCGTTGAACCTATCCGCTGTGGTCTTAGGGGTATTGGTTCCTTGGTTGCGCCTCAAAGGCGTATTGCCTTGCATGACGCGGCGCGAAGCCGCCCTTCGAATTGGGGCCTATTTTCCAGAAATACAGGACAAACTCCTTAATACAGTAGAGCTTCAAGATTTAGCCGAGGGTTCGGGATCAATGGACTTGGTGGGAGCCAGCCTCGAACAAAGGCATGGATGGTTGAAGCCTTTTTCTTTTGGTGCGATCGTTCCTTGGTCCAAGCTGAGGCCCTATGCTTGGGCCGTTGTTCCATTGGTGGTTTTGTGGGTGGTTTTGTGGGTTTGGGTCCCGTCGGTAATGTCGGTAGGGACCGAGCGTATTTTGAGATACGATGTGGGTTACACATTGCCCGCGCCGTTTGAGTTTGATTCAAAAGGAACACCCCTGAGGATAGAGGCGGGTTCGGATTGGGAGGTTCAGCTCCAAACCACGGGCCATGAATTACCCAAAGAGGCCTTTGTTCACTGGAACGGCCATGCCTACAAGATGCGGCGCCTTTCTTCGGGTCGTTTTACTTTCAAAGCACCCAACGTCCGCCGTTCCTCTTCTTTTTGGTTTAGTGCCTCGGGGTTTAGGTCAAGCGAAGAGAACCTCGTGGTCTTCCACAACCCCACCCTTTTGCAATTAGAGTTGCACATTGAATACCCTGCCCATACCGGAAAAGCAGCGGAGCGCCTGCTAAACAGCGGTGATGTTCAGATTCCGCGGGGGACAGCACTTCGGTTTGTGTTGGACAGCAAGCATGCCTCGGGCCTTGGTTTGATTCCTTCGGGCGAATCCCCCCCCGTGCGCGCCGTGGTGGTCCAAGGAAACGGTTCCGGACAGCGTCACGCTCTTCGTTGGGTTCCGGGCCAAAGCGGACCGTACGGATTGGTTTTGTACAGCGACCAGGGCCAAAGCCCGGATACCTTGTCTTTTGGTGTTGAATTGGTAGATGATGCACCGCCAGTCTTGGAGGTGGATGTTTTTTCTGCGGATCAAAATTCAGAAAACAAGCCCTCTCAAAGCCAATTATTGGCCGCGGAGCCACCCGTCCTGCGTGGAAGGGCCTGGGATGACTACGGCCTGAGGGCCTTGCGATTCCTTTATTGGGTAAAACCCGCCGGTCAAGTCGAGTTTGAATCCCAAGTAAGGATTCGGGACTTGCCTTGGGAGGGTGGCATGGCCGAAAAACAATTTGAGTTTTTATTGGACCCTTCCGTATTGGGTTTGGGCCCCGGAGATGGCGTACGTTACGGAGTGGAGGTAGAGGACAACGATCAACCCGGGGGCTACAAGCGCACCCGTTCCGCGTTGTTTGAATGGCGCGTGGCATCGGAGCGCGAAAAAGAGCAGGCAATGGAAACCCTGTCCCGCGAAACGGCAACGGGATTCCAAAAGGCGGATAAGGATATGCAGGAGGCCCAAAAACAAGCCCGAAAACTATCCGACCGCCTCAAACAACAAAAAGAATGGGGCTTCGAAGACAGAAAAGACTTGGAGAAATTGAGAAACGAACAAAGGCAAGCCATTGAAGAGGTCGAGGAGCTTCAGAAAAAATTAGAGTTACAACAACAAAATCAGAGTCCCGAAACCCCCGCCCAAATCCTTGAAAAACAGGAGAAAATCAAAGAGATGGCCGAGCGATTGCTCAACGAAGAAATGAAAGAAATGCTACGTAATATCGAAAAAATGTTACGAGAAGAAGCAAACAAACCGGAGATTCAAAAGCAGCTGGAGAAATTAGAAAAGGATCAAAGCAAGGTGAGCAAAGAACTGGATCGTATGTTGCAGTTTTTCAAGGAATTAGAGGTAGAAGACCGGATCGAAAAGGCGATGAAGAAATTGGAGGAAATGGCACGAAAACAAGAAGACCTAGCCTCCCAAACCAAGCGAGCAGACCAAGACCTTAACAAGGCTGCCGAAGAGCAAGAGGCTCTCCGCAAGGAAACCGAAGCTTTGCTCAAAGACTGGGAAAAAACCAAAGAAAAAAACAAGGAATTGGAGCGTCCCAAAGACCTGGATGGTTTGGAAGAGCAAGGCGAAGAGGTGACCAAGGACCAAGAAGAAGCCGAAAATCAGGCCAAAAACCAACAAAACCGTAGCAAAGCCTCTCAAAAACAACAAAAGGCTGCTGCGGGGATGCGCCAAATGAGCAGTCGAATGCAGGAACAACTCGCTCAGCAGGAAATGGAAGAATTGGAAGAAGACCTGAGAGCGATGCGTCGTTTGCTGGGCCGGGTCTTGAAATTTTCCTTTGACCAAGAGCATATCATGGAGCGACTCAAGGATCAAACAGGCTATTCTCAGGTCTTTGTTCAATTATCCCGAGAGCAATTCGGTTTGCGTGAACAAATGGACCCCATTAAAGATAGTCTTGAGGCCCTCTCTAGAAGGGTTTGGCAAATTCAAGCCCCGGTCCAAAAGGAAATCAAGGAATTGGAGGAGCAATACAAGGCTACCCTAGAAAGGATGTCCCAAAGAGACATCGGTGGAGCCAAGGGTCGTCAACAATACACCATGACGGCCGCCAATAACCTGGCTAACCTCTTGTCGGAGCTCTTGCAGCAAGCGACCGAACAAAAAGCAAGCCAAATGCCAGGGAATCAACAATGCAAAAAGCCCAAACCGGGCGGCTCAGGCATGTCTCGGCTCCGCAGTATGCAAAAGAAACTTAGCGATCAAATGCAGGAACAACAAGGTAAAAGCAAAGGGCCCGGTAAGGGAGAATCCAAATCCGGTCAAAAACCAAACCGCGGGGAGGGAGGAAAAGAATTTGCACAAATGGTCGCTCAGCAAGAAGCCATACGGCGTGAAATGGAGAAGATATTGAAAGAAATGAACAAAGAGGGGGGACAGCAACCGGGACGACAAGCGGTTGAAGACGCCGTGAAACAAATGCAGCAGAGCGAAAAAGAACTTGTCAACAAACAAATGACGAGTGAAAGCTTGCAGCGTCAGCAGCAAATTTTAAGCAGGATGTTGGAGGCCGAAAAAGCCGAACAGGAAAGAGAAATGGAACAGAGCCGTTCTTCCGAAAGCGCCCGACAGCAGGCGTCCGATGCTTACAAAGCAAAACTAGAGAAGACTTTACAGGCCAAAAAACAAGTTCAGGGCGTTTACAAGCCCGCGGGCCCGGACCTTAACGCCTTTTACAGGGAGCGCAATTTGCGTTATCAAACCAAACTACGCCAAAATCCCCCCAAATCATGATCCGATTTGTGTCGGCGGATGGGACCTCACTGCCGCGACAGCGGAGGATGCTTCGCCTTTGGCTGGAAACGATCGCAAGCCATCATGGGGCCCAAATCGATCATCTTTCCTACGCCTTTGGGTCTTCCAACTGGATGGCTGATCTCAACCAACGCTATCTGGCCCACGAAGGGGATACCGATATTTTGACATTTGACTATTCGGGGCCCGGAAGTCAATCGTCCATAAAGGGTCCAGGATCGCCTCGGTTGATTAACGGGGAGTGCTGTATAAGCCCTGGCATGATTCGAGAACAGGCAGCTTTTTGGAAGACCACCTTTGAAGAGGAAATGCACCGGGTTTTGGTCCATGGTTTGTTTCATCTATTGGGTTTTGATGACAGGACACCCTCCCAGAAAAAACAAATGAGATCTTTGGAAGAAAAGGCTCTGGCTTTGAGGCAGCTTTAAATAGGGATGTTCCACGTGGAACACCATTTAAGAAGTTTTGCTTTAGCCACAAGAGCGTAGAGAGCAGGGGTGGATAAGGCTATTTTTGCGACGCCATTCAAGGCGTTCTACGTGGAACATTGGGATTACGATATCATAGTTGTTGGTGCGGGCCATGCGGGTTGCGAGGCTGCTGCTGCTGCGGCCCATTTGGGCTCTACGGTGCTCTTGGTAACCATGAACATGCAAACCATTGCCCAAATGTCTTGCAATCCAGCTATGGGTGGGGTTGCCAAGGGTCAAATCCTCCGAGAAATTGATGCTTTGGGAGGCTTGTCGGGTTTGGTGTCTGATTATTCCGCTTTGCAGTTCCGTATGCTGAATCGGTCCAAAGGGCCGGCCATGTGGAGCCCCCGAACCCAAAACGATCGATTCATGTTTGCTGCGAATTGGCGCTATCGTTTGGAGCAAATACCCAACCTGCGATTCCGTCAGGATTCCGTAAAACAGCTCCTATTGAACAAAGGCAAAGTAGAGGGGGTGGTTACGGGCTTGGGTTTGGTGATTCGGGCTCCGAGGGTGGTTTTGACAACGGGTACCTTTTTGAATGGCTTGATTCATGTGGGTGAAAAGCAATTGGGCGGAGGACGGGCGGGAGAATCGGCGTCCTATGGAATTACAGAGCAATTGAAGGCCGAGGGACTGGGAAGTGGCCGAATGAAAACAGGCACTCCTCCAAGAGTGGACGGCCGTAGTTTGAATTACGCGTTGATGGAAGAACAGAAAGGGGATGATAGGCCCGGGAAATTCTCATTTCGTCGTGAAAGCAAGGCCTTGGAACAGCAATTGAGTTGCTGGATTACCTACACCGATTCAAGGGTCCATGAAATTTTGCAAGAAGGGTTTGAGAAGTCTCCGATGTTTACGGGCCGTATCCAAGGGATCGGGCCCCGTTATTGCCCCAGTATCGAAGACAAAATCAATCGTTTTGCTGAACGGGATCGCCACCAACTCTTTATTGAGCCCGAAGGATGGCATACGGTCGAGGTTTATGTGAATGGTTTTTCGACGTCTCTTCCAGAGGACGTTCAGACCAAGGCTCTTCGGCAGGTCAAGGGATTTGAGGAAGCCCGAATATTCCGACCCGGTTATGCCATCGAGTACGATTATTTTTTTCCAACCCAATTGCACTTGTCGCTGGAGTCCAAAGCCTTGGCGGGTTTGTACATGGCGGGACAGATTAACGGAACCACCGGTTACGAAGAAGCGGCGGGTCAGGGCCTTCTGGCAGGAATCAACGCCCATCAATCCCTGCGAGGCGAGGAACCTTTGGTACTAAGTCGCTCCGAAGCCTACATCGGGGTTCTGGTAGACGACCTCGTCAACAAGGGCACCGAGGAGCCTTATCGGATGTTTACATCCCGAGCTGAATATCGTATTATGTTACGGCAGGACAACGCCGATTTGCGTCTTAGCGAAAAGGGGTATCAATTAGGGCTTTTGCCAGAGACCGTTTACCGGGATTTTGAGCAAAGATTGGTGCAAATGAAAGAAATCGAAAAGAAAATACACTCGTATTCTATTGATAGTGAGATATTTAATAATCATTTTGTCACCCTTGGTGAGGCGGCGATTCGACAAAAAACCCGTATTGATCAATTATTGTTACGGCCGGGTATAGGGATTGAGATGTTATCCGCTGCGGATTCTCAACTGCAATTCTTGCTCAATGAATACGAGGAACAAAATTTACAAAGCGTTGAAATTCAGCTAAAATACGCGTCATATTTGGCTAGGGAAGAGGCCTGGGCCCGGAGCATGGACGATTTGGAGCAAGTACGTATGCGCCCCGATTTTCCTTACGGCGACGTCAAGGGTCTTTCGTTGGAGGCCGTTGAAAAACTTCAAAAGGTTCGCCCCGCCAGTTTGGGTCAAGCCTATCGAATCAGTGGTATTAATCCGGCTGACCTGAGCGTTTTAATGGTTTATTTGAACAAAAAAGGCTGATTCAAGGTTTTTTTGGCCGATTTTTGCGGAGTACAATCCCAAGTAAATTTGGAACAACTCTGGTCTTGCCCGCTTTGTCAAAGCTCAAAGCTTTATTCCTTTATGAAGGTAAAGGACTTTAGTGCCAGCGGTGAAATATTTAACATTACTCAATGCAAGGATTGTGGCCTGCGTTTTACCAACCCTCGGCCTGATTCAGAGGACATGGAGCGTTATTACCGTTTCGAGAATTATATATCGCATACGGATGATGAAGCTACAGGTTGGACCAATCAACTCTATCGGGTGGCGCGGCAGTGGACCCTCCGTCAAAAGCGTTCCTGGGTGGAGGGTTTTGTCCCCCAAAAAGGCAGGCTCTTGGACATAGGTTGCGGTACGGGAGATTTTGCGGGGACCATGAAAAAAGCGGGGTGGACGGTGGATGCCGTGGAACCCGATAACGTTGCCAAAGCAAGGGCAGAGTCCAAACACGGGCTTTCGGTTCATCCGGAGTCCTGGCTAGAGGAACCGCAAGAAGCCTACGATGTGGTAACTCTATGGCATGTTTTGGAGCATGTAAGGGACCTGGGGACCCGTATCGACCAATTTACTCGCCTGGTCCGCAAGGGGGGCTATCTCTTTATTGCGGTTCCCAACAGTGAATCCTTGGATGCCAGCCATTATCGGGAGCATTGGGCCGCTTGGGATGTGCCCCGGCACCTTTTTCATTTCAAGAGCACGGTGCTCCGTTTTCGGATTGAACAGGCCGGTTTTGGCTGTGTAGAGGAGCGAAACCTTCCTTTGGATCCGTTTTATATTTCCATGCTAAGTGAAAAATACAAGCGTGGTAAAGACAGTCCGATTCGAGGGCTTTTCATGGGTTTGGGTTTTTGGTGGAGAACCATCAAAAAAGACCGGGGGGCTAGCAGCAAGCTTTACGTTTTTCGAAAAGGTTAGCGCTTTGAACTCTGCAAGCACGCGTTGGATGGGCAGTGCGGCCCTTCTGCTATTGCTCAACGCCTGTGCTAACATAATTCCACCGGATGGGGGCGCCAAGGACTTGATCGCGCCGAGTCTGTTAAGGGTTGAGCCCAGAGACCAAAGCGTGGCCCAAAGGCCGGAACGCTTGGTTTTCGAATTTGACGAATACATTCAAGTCAAAGACCCGAACCTGGTTCGCTGGGGTTTGTTTCCTAAGGGTCGCTACGAGGTGAAGGCGCGTTTGAAGCGGCTTGTTGTGACCTTGGATCCGGATTCACTTGAAAACGATGCGACCTACAGTCTGGATTTGGGGGGGGTGGTCTCGGATCTCACCGAGGGCAATGCGATAGGGGCTCTCACCTATGCTTTTTCGACGGGGATGCATCTGGATTCTCTGCAAATGGAGGGACTTCTGCGGGATGCCAGCACTGGACTGCCGGTCAAAAATCTTATGGTGGGCCTTTATACAGAACCAATCGTCCTTGGCTTGCCATTTCGATGGACCTTGGCCGATGATTCGGGTCGTTTTGTGTTTAGAAATCTCCCGACACGACGCTACCGTTTGGTCGCCTTTGAGGATGCCGATCGGGACAAGGTTTTTGGTATTGATCAACCCAAGGCTTTTACGGATTGGTTGGATCCCTTGAAGGATACGCTTCTGTTGTTACCGTTGTTTGCTCAGGACGAAGACGCGGCCACCCGCTTTCGTTCAGTGGATTGGTCCGCGGATGGGTCTCTAGCCCTTGTTTTTTACGGAAATCCTTCCCCTGTTCGGGTTCGGGGTATTCGAGAAGACGGCTTGATGGTGGAGGGTTTGCAAAGTCGGGTATCGGGAGACACGCTTTGGGTCTCTTCACCGCCGGTCGGAGCCCAGGCGTCTTTGTTTGATTCGGCGACCCTGGCCACTTTTGACCTACGACTGGTTTTTCCGAATCGGGAGGATACGCTTTTGACGGGTTTAAAGCCGCCTTCTGAACAGGAATTGCTCTCCGAAAAAACCAAAATCACCTTGTCGGGTCCATCGGTGGTATCGTGGGGATTGTCGGCGCGTTCAGGGGAGCGTCGATTGGTTTGGGACCGGCCGGTGCATCTATGGGAATGGGCTACGTTGGCTTGCTGGCAGAATTCAAAGGGCGAAGAAAGAGCTGTGGTTTGGAAGAGGGATGCCGAGGGCCGGACGCCCTACGGGTCGGGAGGCCGGGAATGGTTTGCGTTGGCTCCTGAATTGGAGACCAAAAACGAAGGAAGCGTCTCTGACAAAGTCCAGGAAGATTGGCGATTGCGATTGGATAGCGGCGCATTTGTGGATGGTTATGGGCGCCAAAGCAGGGCTTTCCAAGGGTTGTTGGGGCCCGAGGGTGAGCGTTCAACCTTGGTTTTGGGTTATGATAGCTCCGTAACAGCGCCGGACCGGTCGGGGGACTGGGTTTTGAGGGTCTTCAATGCCAACGATCAGGAAGTGGAAAGGGTTGTTTATCCAAGCAAGGACGACCTGAAGGGGGTGCATGCTCTGGAGGGATTGCTCCCGGGATTTTACAAGGTTTCGCTTTTGGAAGACCGTAATGGAAACGGGCGTTGGGATTCCGGGCGATACCGCGATGGACGCCAACCGGAAGCAGTGCGTTGGATTAGCCGAAGCATGGAGCTCAAACCCGGCTGGACGACCGAACTTCGTTGGCGCTAAACTCCGTACCCCACTGATGAATCCATCGACGACGAATCCATGACCAACCCTTCCAAAATCGATATTCGAAGCCTTCGTTTGGAGGAGCTGACCGCTAGGTTGGCCGAATGGGGCGAACCCGCTTTCCGGGCTCGGCAGGTCTACGAATGGCTTTGGAACAAGGGCGCGACCCAATTAAGCGACATGACGAATTTGTCGCTGGCTTTGCGCAATCGTCTCGATGAGCATTTTGAAATCAGGAACGTCAAGGTTCAACATTCTCAATTTAGCAAAGACGGAACGATCAAAAACGCGTTGACCCTGCACGACGGTTTGGTGGTTGAATCGGTGATGATTCCAACGCCAACTCGGATCACCGCCTGTGTTTCGTCGCAGGTGGGTTGCAGCTTGGGATGTACTTTTTGTGCGACAGCCCGCATGAAACGAATGCGGAATTTGAATCCCGATGAGATTTATGATCAGGTGGTTGCGATCCAAAAGCAGGCCCAGGAAACCCTAGGGCGCCCCTTAACCAATATTGTTTTTATGGGCATGGGCGAGCCGCTTTTGAATTACCGTAACACCATGGAGGCCATTGAGAAAATCACTTCTCCTCAGGGTCTGGGTCTTTCTCCTCGGCGAATCACCGTAAGTACGGCGGGTGTTGCCAAAATGATTCGGCAAATGGCGGACGAAAAGGTTCGTTTCAAATTGGCCCTATCGCTTCATTCGGCGATTGAGTCCAAACGCAGTCGGCTCATGCCAATTAACGAGACCAATACCTTGGCTGATTTGGAGGCGGCTTTGGATTATTGGTATCAACAAACCCGTAGTCGGGTTACCTTGGAATACGTGGTTTGGGACGGGGTGAACGACGGGGAAGAAGACGTACGGGCCTTGGTTCGTTTTGCGCGAAAATTTCCTAGCAAGGTGAATTTGATTGAATACAACAGCGTGGGGGAAGATAGCCTTCGACAGGCCCATCCCTCGGCGGTTGCGGCCTATACCGAGGCTTTGGAGGCCGCGGGAATCACTTGCAGTTTTCGACGCAGCCGAGGCCGAGATATCGATGCCGCCTGTGGGCAGTTGGCCAACAAAGGCGAAAGCGGCGTGGCGGCTAAGTGATTTGAGCGGCGACGCGGCTAAGCGATTTGAGCGGCGACACGGCTAAGCGTTGATACGAAAGGGATTAGCCTTTGGGAGCGCTCGTGCCCGTGGAGGTGTTGGATTTTTTGGGGGCGCCTGGGTTTTTGGGCGGTATGGGGGAACCGTGGGGGTCGTGGTCGGGGAAGCCGAGGCTTTGGTCGATTTGATCCAGGAATTCTTGGGGAAGCACGTGTTCGTCTTTTTCGGCCAGCCAGTGAAGCTGGTGGGGCTCAAAGCCTTGTTTTTGTGCCAAATAGCTTTCCCAAAGTCGGTGGGCCCTGACCATTTGCAAGGCTTTATGGAGGCCTTTTTCGGTCAGGTCAGGTCGCGAGGATCCTTCGGTTGCTGTGTGAATCCATCCTTTGTTACGACAAAAAAGTTGGGCCAGGAGATAGGTTGTTGAGGACCACCCCAGGCCTTGTTGGATTTGAATGATGTTATGATCAGGGTGGCGGTGAAGTGCTTTGATCAAATCTTCGGCCCAATGTTGCCAAAGGCGCAGGGTTCGACGGATTCTTTGGGGCCAAAGGCCTCGCTGGGGGTGGCCTACCAAAACCAGCAGGTAGATCAGGGTGGCCGTTAGGGTGATGGCCGGGCCGGGGGCGGTATTCCAATGAACCGAGGCCAAAAGACCTAGGGCGGAGCTTAGCGCTCCGAGGCCCATGGCCCATAGTAGGACATTTCGTAGTTTATGGCTGATTATTAGCGCAGTAGAAGCGGGCACAATCAGCATCGAAACCACCAGAATAACCCCCACCGATTGGAGGGAGGCAACCACGGTCAGACTGAGCATCCAGACGGTGAAATAGTGAAGGGTTTTTGTTGGGATGCCCATGGTTTGGGCAACATCCGATTGAAAAGCCGACGCAAAGAAGTAAGGAAAAAAAAGCCAAACACACAGAACATCAAAAACCAAAACAAGACCGGCTAAGATGAGGTCGTCCCTGCCAATTCCTAACACATTACCGAACAAAAAATCTTTCATGTCCAGATGGACACCTTCTCGTCGGGTCAAGGTCGAAATCCCAATGACCCCCAAAGCAAACATGGCCGAAAAGACGATGCCAATGGCCGCGTCGTTGCGGGCGCCCCCTCGGTTTTGGAGCCAAGCAATGAGGACCGCAGCCAAAAG
The DNA here is from genome assembly GCA_027485465.1 of Bacteroidota bacterium. Classification (GTDB taxonomy): domain Bacteria; phylum Bacteroidota; class Bacteroidia; order UBA7662; family UBA7662; genus SYHX01. The sequence continues at coordinate 14,792 of JAIXRA010000025.1, forward strand.
ACCGGCCCCTACCGACCCAACAAAAAAGGCCAAGAGGCTGTGTCCGGCGATCATAAATCCAACCACCACCCCGGGTAAGATGGCATGGGAAAGGGCGTCCCCTATGAGGGCCATGTTCCTCAAAACCATGAAGCATCCCAAAAGTGCGCAGGCAATGCCGGCCATGACGGCGGCAAGCAGGGCCCTTTGAAAATACGGCTGTTCCAGGTAATCCTGGAGGGACCAGGCGGTGTCAATGACTTCCATATCAGCGTTTTTTGCGGTATTGGGCCGCATCTTCGTAACCTGGATCCACACCAGAAAAGGCTTTGAGCAGCTTGGATTCCACCAAGACTTGGTCCGGCGGTCCTTGGGCGATCAGTCGTTGGTTAATCAGGAGAACCTGGTCAAAATAGGCCGAAGCGCGTTGCAAATCGTGGTGAATCATGAGGACGAGACCGCCGTCGATGCGGGTAAAACGACGGAGAATTTCAACAATTTTGGCTTCGGTCGCGGCATCCACCCCGACAAAGGGCTCGTCGAGCAAGAGGGTTTCGGCTTGTTGGGCGAGGGCCCGGGCCAGGAAGACCCTCTGTTGCTGCCCTCCCGAGAGGCGGTTGAGGGGTCGATGGCGCAGGTCTTGCAGTTCGAGGGCTTCGAGGGCTTCCTGGACGGACCGAAGGTCCGCGCGACCCAAGGGTCGCCCGGGCCCCCGCCACGGCAAACGACCCATTTGGACAATGTCCTGAACAGTGGCCGGAAAGTCCCAGTCCACCATTCCTTTTTGAGGAACATAGGCAATGCGCCTGCGGGATGATTCCAGGCTTTGGTTCCGATAAAGGATTTCGCCGTGATCAGAATCCGTGAGTCCAAGGATGGCCTTGAAGAGCGTGGACTTTCCAGCACCGTTCGGCCCGAGAATTCCATAACACATTCCGGCTTGGAATTCCGCCGAAAAAGCATTCAAGACGGATTTGTGATCGTAGGTTACGCTAAGCTCGCGGACCACCAAACGAGGGTCCGCATCGTTGTTCGCAGGATGAACGGCCCCTCCCAATGTACGGCCCTCTCCCGATGTACGGCTCTCTCCCAATGAAAGGCCCCCTCCCAAGGTACGGCCCTCTCCCAATGAAGGGTTCGCTAAGCGGTGCGGACGCAACGACCAGGCCAAGAGACCCAGGGCCGGTAGCATCATCCCCAGGACCCAAAGCACGGATACGGGCTCCGAATCCTCGTTTTCGGCGAGCGCCGGTCCCCCAGAACCCAAGGCCTGGGCCAGGACCCTTGCATTGTTTGCCAACATGCCGGTATAGGAATCCGCCCCGCTGCCTGGAGGCCCCATGCTATCCGCATAGAGCGCCGGACCCAAACGACATCCGGCATCCTTTGCAATTTCTTGTAACATTTTGGGATTCAAATTGGCTTCCACAAAAACGCAAGGCAAATCGTTTTGGAGCACCACTTGTTTCATGTGGAGAACATCCGATGTACGAACATCGGCGTCCGTACTGGTTCCTAGCAATGAAACCACCCGGAATCGGTAACGTGCCGCAAAATACCGAAAGGCATCGTGGTTGGTGGCAAGAATCCGGAACCGTTCTGGTATGGATTTCAGGATTGAATCGGATTCAAGGTGCAATTCCCAAAGACGTTGATCGTAGGATTGCCAACGGGCGGTTAACGCGATCGAATCATGAGGACAAAGCTCCACCAACGCTCGATAGATATTCCGGGCGTAGACACGGCCCAAGAGAGGATCCATCCAGGCGTGGGGATCGTAAGAACCGGCGTGTTCTGGGTCGCTCAAAGGCTCTATACCGACGCTAGCGGTCCTTTTGATGGCTTTGGTGGCGGCTTGGGCAATGATTTTGTCAAGCCAACCTTCCAGGTTCAGCCCGTTTTGGATAATCAAATCGGCTTCGGCCAGGATCTTGGTGTCGTTGGGCACCGCTTCGTAGCGATGGGGGTCGGATCCTTGGGGAAGCAATGATATTACCTGCGCTGAAGGGCCGGCAATCTGACCCGCGATATCTGCTAAAAATCCCGTGGTCGCCACGACTTTTGGCCGAGTACTCCCTTCGGCTAGGCACACAGCAATCGTCCCCGACCACCCCATGACCAAAAAAACCATCGCCGTTAAGGCGGGCATTTTATGGCTCAACGACCTGGTTGATCGATAGCTCAACGACCTGGCTAGCGCATTTTTCAACAACCAAGGAAGGGTTAATTTCATGAACCAAAGTTAATTTAGTCGTGTCTAAAAAAATCAACCCTCCCCCATCCGATTCAACCCAACTCTCCACCAAACCCTGTTCGACCCGGCGGCCTTTGGGGCCAGTGTAATTGGGGGGTCTGTAAAAAATGGAATCGTCAAAACTAACTTGATAATAAACTTTGAACGCCCTGACGGCGTTTAATTTTGGAGAACCAAAGTTTTCCTAAGAATTTATTCCACCCACCGCTCCTCATGAACCGTCGAACCTGGATTTATCAATCGTTTCGATTGCTGGCAGGTGCTGCAGTGGTACACCAGACCATCGGCCTGTTCAAAGCACAGGCAAATACTTCTTCTATTTCTCAACATAACCTTCCCATCAACTCAAACAACCCCAACACCGCCATGTCCTTTGAACTCCCCGCCCTTCCCTATGCCTACGCAGCTCTTGAGCCGCATTTCGACGCCATGACAATGGAAATTCATCATTCCAAGCACCATGCAGCGTACGTAAACAACTTGAATGCGGCCCTGAGCGGAACTCCTCACGCCGACAAAACCCTGGAAGAACTGATGGCTGTTGTTTCAACCCTCCCGGTAGCTGTCCGCAACAATGGCGGAGGACACTACAATCACTCCTTGTTTTGGAAATTGCTGACCCCACAGGCCGGTACGGCCCCATCAGAGGCCCTCATGGCGGCCATTCAGGAAAAATTTGGTGGCCTGGACGGTCTCAAAGAACAGTTCGGCAAAGCGGCCATGGCTCGATTTGGAAGCGGATGGGCTTGGTTGTGTTATCGTGACGGCTCTTTGCATCTTTGCTCGACGGCCAACCAAGACAATCCTTTGATGGATATCGAGAACGAAAAAGGTTGCGGAGGCTTCCCTTTGCTTGGCCTGGATGTCTGGGAGCACTCGTACTATCTCAAGTTCCAAAACCGTCGCGCAGAATACGTGACCGCTTTTTGGAATGTTTTGAATTGGGACGAGGTTTCGGCCCGTTTTGCCCAAGCGACCCGCTAAAAAAACAACCCGCCGAAGCGGGTTGCTATAAACGTTTGAATGCCTGGCCTGAATGCGCCGTTGGGGCGTTTAACGGAAGCCGTTGGGGCGTTTAACGGAGGGTAAATCGGAAGGGTAAGTTGTATTGAACCCGAACCGGCATACCCCTCTGCTTGCCCGCTTTCCACTGAGGCATGGCTTTGACAACCCGAACAGCTTCTTCGTCGCAGCCTCCACCAATACCGCGAAGAACCTGGACCTTGTCGATGCGGCCTCTCTCGTCCACGACAAACGTGACGACCACAATACCCTGAAGTCCGTTTTCGCGGGCTAGCGGGGGATACTTGGTGTTTTCGGCCATGAATTTGAGCAATTCCATGTCACCTCCAGGAAAAGAGGGCATTTCTTCGACAACGGTGAAGATCTCCGGTTCGGCCGCAACTTCTTCTTCCACCTCAACCACCGGTACCTCAATACGAGTTTCCTGGGTCACCTCGGTTGAGGCGATTTCATCCTCTTCGATGACCTCTTCATCCGCTACAACTTCCAAAGTTGGAGGAGGCGGCGGCGGCGGCGGCGTTACCTTTTGTTCGGTCTGAGGAATTTCCATCTCGGTTAAATCCTCCATTTGGAGGGTTCCGAGGCTGGCGGCCTCATTATCACCTTCGCGCCAGTTGAAGGCGTAAAGCGTTCCAGCCAGGGCTACACAGAGCCCGATCTGAAAAAACAGAGTCCTTTGAAGGTTAAGGTCTGCTTTGGGGTTTTTCTTGAGTTCCATAAGCTTTCCACAAAGAACGCAAATTTTGAACAAAGTTGTTTTTCGCCAACGTTATTGTCTCTGGCGACTAAGGCGAACCAATCGCTCAAAGATCAGCATACCCAAAAGAACACCAACGATATCAGCCACATAATCCTCCAACCCAGCACTCCTTTCCCACAGCAAAAAGCCCTGAACAGCTTCCAAAGCCACTGCCCACAAGACACCGATGATCAAAACCGCAAAACCCCTGTAAAACCGGAGCACAGGCCAATAGGCTTGTTTATAAAAGCCCTGGACTGTTAAAAACCCCCAAATCCCGAACAAACCGGCATGAATAATCAGGTCGGTCCCTGAAAGGGACACCGAAGGATAGCCAGAACTAGGCACGAACAACAAAACGGCCATGATCCCCGACCAAAAAACCGAAGGCATCATGTAGTACGAAAAAGATTTCCCCCGGGAGCGCATTGGATAGGTGAAGCGGGGGTCAAGCGTGCCCTTATTGACCGGTATGCGCCCTGTATCCGGCCGCATCCATCAAGGCATCCCATTCCTGGGGCTGATTGGTTTTGATCCGAATCATCCAACCATCGCCGTAGGGGTTTTGGTTGACCAATTCGGGGTTGTTGTTAATCTTGGGATTGACCTCAATGATTTCCCCTGAAACGGGCATGTACAGGTCTGAAACCGTTTTGACAGCTTCAACGGTCCCAAAAACCTCGTTTTGGTTAAGGGTCCGGCCCAACGTATCCATTTCTACAAAGACAATATCTCCTAATTCACGCTGCGCGAAGTCGGTAATACCTACGGTGGCGACCCCATCTTGGAGTTCGACCCATTCGTGTTCAGCGGTGTAGCGGAGTTGATCGGGGGTGTTCATGGAGCACAAATTTTAAAAAACAAAGTTAAATTATCAATATTTAGAGAAGAATAAATCACACAACCCCCCAAACAAATCCTTACCCATAAACGCGTTACATATTTGCTTCCAAAAAGACGATCAAAAAGCCCTTTTAACAGGATTGATGGGGTTTAGTTAGCGAGGGTAAAGCGCAAGCTGACCCCCCCGCTGGTTTGAGAGTTGGGAAACGAGGTGGAAATATACGGGGTTGAAAGCTGGTAATCCACAAAGAATCGTACGTTAATCATGTCGTTGAGGATGTAGTCAGCGCTTGGTTTAACCGAAACGGTTCGACCGCCCCCAGAAGGCTGGGGCTCTACCCCGTCCAAATCCCGCATGAGCATATAATTATCTCGTATGTTGAGGTCAAACCTCAGGTTGAGGTCGTTTTTGAGCTCGCGCAATTCTCCATTCACCAAAAAGGGGAGGCGGGGGTTGTTCCAGCGATAACCAGCGCCTACGGTCCATTCCCGCATGGTGTTTTCGTTGAGTCGGTTGTTGACAAGCGTCAAGACCAGGTTCCGCGAGGTTTTGTATTCCAAACGGAAGGTTAGGTTGTTTTTGAGGGTTGCATCCACCCCAATCAAAGGCGAAAGCTGTTCGGCGATCCCGATTTGGGCGATTTGGTATTTGGGATAAAAGTCTTTGGTATTGATGCTATCTCTGCGCGATGCGGCACCGTTGGTTTCCTTGTAAATCAGGTTGGTCGAAAAATTACCAACCGAAAAAACGGAGCGATACCCATGGCTGATCATGATATTTTGAAAGCGGTCCTTGAACCATTCAAAGCGTGTGAGCCCCGAATAATTCACCCGCCAATTGGGCATGGGGATGACGGGAAAATAAGAGGTTGAAACACGGCGGGGATCCTGACCGGTGTAGGCTGCCAAAAAGGAGGGGATCAAAACATCGATGGATTTGCGGCTGTAGCCATCTGGAAACAAAGAGTCAACGGCCCCGCGCCCCGAAGAATTGGGGTTGAGTGCCGCTAACCTTTCGGCGATATCCAGACGGCTGTCTTCAAATCGGCGAAAATTGGCCGAGCTTAGGTAATCCGCTTGACCGGGGATGGTCGGGATCCTCTCGAGGGCTCCCCGGAGGCTTAGAATCGAAATGCTGAAGTCCCCGTTTTCCATACCATTAAAAGGGGTCACTTCTCCAAAACGATTGGCCCGAAAGTTTTGCTGGAAACGCATTACGTCGGTTTTGGTAGCCGTTACCGTAATTCTAAATTCACGGAAAGGCTCCAAAGTGGCCTGCAACTGAGCATTCAGGTTACGGTTCGTAACATAAAGTGCTGTTATGTTGGTGTCGGTGCTCAGCCAATTCTTGGCGATGATTGTGGGACGAAGGTCCCGTTGATCACCCAATACAAAGGGGAACCCAGGAGCATTAAGAGCAGTGTTATTGCCCAGCAAGGTAGGCTCCAGGTTAAAGCCCGGGATCA
>JAIXRA010000043.1 GCA_027485465.1 Bacteroidota bacterium
CCGGTCTTTGAGGGTGTCTTCTTGAAACATGATCTTGAATTTTTTGGTAGGGGTGATGGAATAAACTTAGGCGCCATGACCCATGGCATAGGCTACCAAAGCACCCAAGAGGGCACCGACGGCTTGCCAGGGCTGGAGGCGATGATTTTGACTGCTTTCGTAAAGGATGGTCGAGGCAATTTGAAGAAAGGAACCCGTTGCCACGGCCATCAGCGCGTGCAAGATCTCTCGACTGCCTTCTCCGGCCTGGCCCATGGTTTGGCCCAGTAACATGCCCAGAGGGGTCATCGAAGCCACCACGAAAACCGAAACCCATAGGAGCAGGGGTCGGGCCTTTTCCTGAATCATCATGGCGGTCAACGCAAAAGTGGTGGGGGCCTTGTGTAACAATATCCCCAACAAGAGGGGACTCCAAAAAGTAGCCGAGTCTCGGAGTGTGGCCGACCCTGCCAAAGGAAGCCCTTCCACCAAACCGTGCAGGGAAAGGCTGAGGATTAGACCCCAATAGCGAACCGAACCCACCCGAAAGGAACCTCCCTGGGTCCATGCATCCCGGTGTTGGGTAGACTTGTCATCCATGGGATGAATCGGATGATCGCAGTGATGATCGTGACCGCTGTGCAGATGCCCGTGCTCAATACCTGCTGAGAATTTTTCGAGCATCCACTGCATAAAGAAGCCGGCAAGCAACCAAAGATTTTCGTTGGGATGACCGTAGGAGAGAACCTCCGGGAGCAGGTGAAGGATGGCGGTGCTGAACAAAAGGCCGCCGCAAAAGGTTAACAACCAACGAAAAACGGCAGGCGAGCCGTTGACTCTGCCTCCGATGGCGAGCCATCCACCCAAAAGTCCGGAGGCAAGCAGGGCTAAACCGACAGCAAACAGAGAATTCATAGGCAATGGGGATGGGCTAGGAGGGATGCGTGTTCAGCCTTCCCGACGCAAAAGAAGGGCTACCGAAGCACAAAATAAACCAATCAGGGCTCCTACCAATACGTCGCCTGGAAAATGAACTCCTACTCGAATTTGGGCGATGCAAACAAGCCCGGCCCATACCGAACCAATCCACAACCCGGCCTTGCCCCAACGGGAACGCAGCGCCCATCCCAGGGTCCAGGCCAAGGCGAAATGATTGGCTGCGTGGGATGATACAAAACCATAACCCGAACCGCAAGTCACCCGGATTTGGCATTCCGCGGCGGTCAACGGGTGTCGGCAAGGTCGGTCTCTTTGAACCAGGGGTTTGATAAGACTCGAGGATACTTGATCGCTCAAGGCTACCGACACCACCAATACCAATACCAAATTGAAGGGACGTTCTACCTTGGATCGAAAAACCCACAGGAGCAATAAGGCGTAGAGGGGCAGCCAGGTCCCGGGGGTTCGAAAGAGGATGGCCAATGAATCCAAAAGGGCCCATCCTTTCGGATGATTAATCCATCCAAACCAATGCCGCTCCCACGCGGGTGGTTGCTCCAAATAACCAGACAGAGCAAAAACAGCCAAGCCCAAGGCAAGTAATAATCCGCTTATAATTAGAAACTTATAACCTGAATTCTGGTTCATTGCGCTAAGATTCCGTTTGACTGTGCATAGGTTTTTGGGCGAGCCAAATACAACGAGGCCCGGCTTCGGAACCCGGTCGAAGATCGTAATGGGTCCATCGTTGAACGGGTCTGAAACCGGCAAGAAGTAGAAGGTCCTCAAGGTCCTTGGGGCTGTAACAACGAACCATTTCAGTGAAAACCAGGGGATTTGGGCCGGAATCTCCGTTGAAATCTTCGATACGAATTTCTTTGAGTAGCCTGCCTCCCACGACTTCACGCTTCAAGTAGGCACGAAAATCCGGAAAGCTTTTGGTTTCGGAAGGGACCAAATGAGCCAGGGTATGGGCGGTATCAAAATAGTCCAGAACCACATAACCTCCATCGCGCAGATGATGATAGGCGTTTTGGAGAACCTTCAAATCGTCCTCGTCCTTTTCGAAATACCCAAGGGAGGTGAACAGGTTCACCACCAAGTCATAGCGCTGATTCATGCGATGGGTCCGCATATCGCCGACTTCAAAATCCAAAGACCCCAAGGCCGCTACGTCCCTCTCGTTGGCCAAGGTGCGGGCCCGCTCAATTAACCGTGGTGATAGGTCCAAACCGGTTACCCGGTATCCCAAGTCGGCCAAAGAATGGGTGTGCCTGCCCCAACCACAGCCCAGATCCAAAACGTCGGCCTGTTCCGGAAGAGGGATTTGGCTGGTTAAATTCTTGACAAAAGCTTTGGCCTCTGTGAGGTCGCGATGGTCGTAAAGGGTTTCGTAATAGGGGCTGTTAAACCAATCGTGGAACCAATCAAGGGTCGACACTCTGTTGGAAGGTGGAGGCGTGGGGGATGGGCTTAAGGGCATGAAGGGCAGCGAAGGTATAATAGCACCGGCAAATGGTCGCTAGGTCCTCCCAGATATCGGTTGCCGGCGTAGGTTCGGAAAGGATAACCTTTGAATTTGCCATCCTGCTGTCGAAGATTGGGAAGTTCAACGGTGGTCGCCGAACCTTGAATATAGTAGGGCATGGAACCCGTTAGCGGACGATCTTGGAGGGCCTTGCTGAGCATGATCTGGTCCAGCCATTCCCAGCGATCCTGGTAGCAATAAGAACCCCCAGCCAACCCGGCCATCGGATGAAATAAACCCCGACTGGCCGTGCTGTCGGCGCCCAAAATCAATCGTATGCTTGGATCCTGGGGGGTATCGTTGAAATCACCAAGCAAAACAACCAAGCAACGATCGCTGCCCCCGTAACGGGCGTAGAGGCTATCCACAGTTTTCCTCAATTGGCGTGCTGCTGCGTAGCGATTGGGCACGGATTTTTCGTTGCCGCCCCGGCGGGATGGCCAGTGATTGACGAGAAAATGAAGGGTATCGCCGCTGGATAAGCGCCCACTGACCACCAAGATCGGCCGGGTTGGCGGCAAAGAATCCCCCGGTAAGTCGATGACTTGGTCGGCTCGGGCAAAGGGTTTGAACAAAGACTTGTTGTAAAGAAGAGCAACATCAATACCCCTCGGGTCTTTGGAATCGGCGTGTATAGAACCCAAGTTGCTTTTGCGAAGGGGGGGCTGACGCAATAAATCGTTGATGACCGATTGATTTTCGATTTCACAGAGCCCTAGAAAATCAGGAACCGCCCCACGATTCAATTGAGCGATGATGCCAGAAATTTGACCTAATTTTTGGTAGTAACGGGCTTCACCCCAGGACAGGGAGGCTGTGGGCAGAAAGTCTTGATCGTCGGTGGCGGGGTCATCCAAGGTGTCAAAAAGATTTTCGACGTTGTAATGCCCAATGCTCAAATCCCGACCTGCTGGCTTTTTGGCCTTTCCTTTGTTTTGGGCCTGAAGGGTAGAATGAAAGGCCATCGAGGTAGAAAGGGCCAGAACGAGAGCCCAGAAGTGTTTGCGATATTTCATGTTAACTTTTATAAAACAACCTAGAATTCCCCCGAAAGGTATTTATTATTGGGGAAATTACGTCCCATATGCCACCTACTAGGACTGAACCAGCCGCGTCTCTCTTGATTCGAAAGTCCTGGGCGGGCCGTAGAATCGAATTGTACAACAGGGAAGTGTCTTGGTTGGAATTCAACGAGAGGGTCTTGCTTGAGGCCGAGAACAACCAGGTGCCTCTGGGTGAACGGCTTCAGTTCATGTCCATTTTCTCGTCCAATATGGACGAGTTTTTTCGGGTCCGTGTAGCAAACCTGCATCGGCTTATGCATTTGGACAAGGAACAATTGCGAAAACTGGATTTTCATCCCCACCGGATCTTGTCCGTCATTCATGACCAGGCCCAGGCCCTGCAGCAACGTTTTGAAATGCTTTTTGAGCAGCGGATTCTTCCGGAATTGGAACAAAACGGTGTGGTCATCAGCGACGAAATTAACCTACCTGCGATTTTTCGTAACAAAGCGCACACTATTTTTAAGGAAAGTATCCAGCCTTATTTGAACCCCATTCTGCTCGATCAAAAAACCAGGCCGCTTCGACTGCGGGATTCCTATCTCTACTTAGCCCTCAAAATCAAGCGACGGATTCGTTCGGAGACTTCGGATTATGCCTTGTTGGAATTGCCTGTTCGATACGCTCAGCGTTTTTATTCGCTGGGCAACGTAGATGGCAGGGAGTATTTGCTTTTTATCGATGATTTAGTCCGCATGCATCTGAACGATGTGTTTGCATCCATGAATCCCGAGGTCGTGGAGGCTTTTACCATCAAAATGACGCGGGACCAGGAGCTGGATTTGGACCAGGATTTGGGTCAATCGTTGCTGGACAAAATGAAATCGGGCCTCCGCAAAAGAGGGAAGGGAGACCCCGTTCGATTTATCTACGACCGCCAAATGCCAGATGATTTGCTGCGTTTTTTGGTTCGAAAATGGAAACTAAAGGCATCAAGCCTTATCGCGGGTGGTCGCTATCATAATTTTAAAGATTTACGCCAGATCCCCTTGGCCGGTCGGGATGCCTTGTTTTATCCGCCCTGGGAATCGGTATCGCCCGGAGCATGGTCGGAGCGTCATACCCTGTTTAAGGCGATTCGCGAAAAGGACCGATTGTTGCATCATCCCTACCATCCGTACGATACGGTCCTCAAGTTTTTGAGGGAAGCAGCCTTGGACCCTGATGTTCGAAAAATAGAAATTACCCTGTATCGACTGGCCACGATTTCCTCGGTCGTACGGTCCTTGATTACCGCCGCTTTGAACGGCAAAAAAGTCATTGCAGTGGTTGAAATCCAAGCACGCTTTGACGAAGAAAATAACATGTATTGGGCCGAGAAATTGCAAGAAGCGGGGGCCGTGGTCCATTACGGTTTGGAAGGTTTCAAGATTCATTGCAAAATGTGTTTGGTAACCCGTCGTGAGAAAGGCAGGGATATCCGTTATGCGCACATGAGTACCGGGAATTACAATGCCCAGACCGCTAAGATTTACGCGGATGACTCGCTTTTCACAGCGCGACCAAGCATCACTCAGGAGGTGAACAAAGTTTTTAGATCCTTGTATCAAGGTCGTTTGCATACCGCTTACCGACATATCCTGGTGGCTCCTTACCGAATGCGAGATCCCCTCTTGGCCTGGATTGATTTTGAGATTCGGCGGGCCAAGGAAGGCAAACGTGCATGGATTTTTGTTAAGTTAAATTCCTTGGTCGACGAAGCGTTGATTGCAGCATTGTATCGAGCATCCCAGGCCGGCGTTGAGGTCCGATGCCTTGTTCGGGGGATTTGTGCCTTGGTTCCAGGGATCCCGGGACTTAGTGAAAATATTCGGGTGGTTTCCATCATAGATCGTTACTTGGAGCATGCCCGGATCTATGCCTTTTGTCATAGCTCCAAGCCCTTGGTTTACTTGTCTTCGGCTGATTGGATGGCTCGTAACATGGATTACCGCGTCGAATTGGCTTTTCCATTGTTGGATAGGCGTTTGCAACAAGAAGTCCTTGATTTGCTTGAAATTCAATGGAAAGACCGCTCCAAGGCGCGCTGGCTCAACGGCGCGGATGCCAACCGATTGGTTGGCGAAACCGAGGGTCAAATCGGGGGACTACGGGCCCAAGAGGCCTTTTTTGCTTACCTTCGCCAACAGAATTGAAGCTTTGAAATTAGCCGCCATTGATTTGGGGTCCAATGCGGCCCGTTTGTTGGTGGTCAAGGTGACCGAGAAACCCGGGTCCAATGCGGATTGGAAAGCCTTGGAGTATATCAGGGTGCCTATTCGATTGGGGGACGATGTTTTTGTACATGGGCAAGTGGGACCTGCTCGATCCAAGCAATTGTTGGAAACCATGCAGGGATTTGCCAACCTGATCCGAGCCTTTGAAGTTGACCATGCCATGGCTTGCGCGACTTCAGCACTTAGGGAAGCGTCCAACGGGCCCGCATTGGTGAAGGAAATCAAAGCTCATACCGGTTTGGATCTCGATTTGATTAGCGGCCCAATGGAAGCTGAACTGCTTTATATGGCTCAGCGCTCCTTGGCGGGACCCTCGGATCGAATCATGACCATGGACGTAGGGGGGGGGTCAACCGAAATTTCGCTTTTGAACGGAACGTCTTTGGTAACGAGCCGTAGTTTTCAGCTCGGGGCAGTTCGAATCCTGGATCGGACCGACCGTGAACAAGATTGGAAAGACCTCAAGGAATTTATCAAAAAGCAGGTCCTTGAACATGCACCGACCCATTTTTATGGAAGCGGTGGGAATATCAACAAGATTTTTGATTTGCTCAAAACCAAGAAAGGTGAGCCCTGCACCTACAAAACCCTCGAAAAGTTCTACGAACAAATCAGTGCGTGTACCTTGGATGAAAGGGTCAAACTCTTTGCTCTCAACGAGGATCGCGCCGATGTCATTGTGCCGGCTTGTCGTTTGTTTTTGTGGGTGATGAAGCATGCGGAGATCAACCGTTTGACCAATAGCAAACTGGGTTTGAAAGAAGGCATCATCATGGCGTTAATGAATCGTTTTATGGGGATCGAGATGCCTTCTGTTCATGATTGGGCCCCAGGCCCTCTTAGTGATACGACTCGTCTGTCCACCGCTGAGTAAGCCGAAGGCTGCATTCCCAGCGGGCTCCGTCTTCGTCCTGGATCCGACGAATCCAAAGTCTCCAACCGGTACCATGGCTTCGACCTTGGAGGGATGCCGTCAATCGCCATTGGGTCGAGGAACCCCTCCACCAGGTGTTCCCAAATCGCTGATCTTCTCGAACCATGATGGTTTCCCCTTCGGATCCGGCGAGGAGCCAACTTTGTCCCAAACGCAGTTTTAAATCAGACCCCGCCTTGCGGCGCCAAAGCATTTGATGAGCTAGAACCAGGCTATGACGGGTTGCCTCATCCTCCATCCACGAGTGGGTGTATCCAACCTGTACCTCGCCGCTCTGGGACGGATGGATGGTCCAAGGCAATCGCAGGTATTGCCGAACGCTGTAGCGGGGGTTCTTGGTCGTCGCTTGGTGAAAGAGCAAGAAGTACCTGAAATTTTGAAGCGGACCTTTGATAGAGGCAGCTTCAAGTCCCACGGCATGATGATCAACTCGAAAAGCAAGATTCCAAAAAGGTTTCAATTGCCACACGGCATTGAGGATCGATAGGGATTCTGGTTCAGCGATCGCTTGGGTCATCGGAAAGCTCTTGGCGGGGTCGTTCGTATGGTAAACCTTGCTATGCCGAATCCCGAAGGACCACCGGGGATGCGGAGTCAGGACAAGGGTCCACAAGCGCCCTATATGACCGTTGAGCTCCAGGGTTGGAGGCATCCAAAGTCCGTTCAATTGGAGGCGGTAATTCGCCCCATGCCAGGCCACATTCCCGCCCAGTCTCCAACGTTTTTGAAGGAGGCCTGCCTGCCAACTTTGTTCCAGTTGGCCCTTCTGCCGTTCAAAAGAAAGGGTTTGAATCAACGGATGCCTACCTTGGGTATTCGGCACAAACCCCGACCAAATCCAACGACCCCAAGGGGTCCGGTGTTCCAAGCTAAGCCCCCTCACCTGGTTGCCCGTGGACCATCGAATCGAGGGTCGCGTGATTTCACTGCCCGGTGGATGTTGCCAAGGTTGCACAAAAGACGGCAGCCTCATAGTTTGATAGAAGAGGAGATTGGCCGATTGGAGGTGAAAATCACCTAATATCCAGCGATTTTTTGCTTTTTTCCATTCTAAATAGCCTCCAAAAGTCTCTTTTAGGGGATTGCTAGGCCGGTATTCCCAACCCAAAGCCCAACGCAGTCCTTGGTATTTTTGATCCAATCTGTATTGTAACAACGAATGTTCCGGTGGGGATACCCCCTTCCATCGGTGCCGATCCCAAATCCAGCTGCTAACGGCTTCCAATGTTGTGGCACCCACCGTCGTTTCGCTGCCTGGTGGTCCAAACAAAGAACAGGGCTCAAAAAGTCCAGACCAATAGCGGGCAGTAATGGGGTCCATCCAAGG
>JAIXRA010000028.1 GCA_027485465.1 Bacteroidota bacterium
TTGAACAATCCCTGCGGCGCCCGCCATACCGCTCCCTGCCACTCCCGGAAACCGCAAAACCACCGCTGCAAGGCTATCCGAACCTTCCATAAGGACCCAATAGGTGAAAACAAAGGGGAGGGTCAGGTAAGGGAGACCGTAACGACCCAAATGCCGATTCCACCAAACAATCAACGTCAACAACAGCACCAAACCAGCCATGAGAACCAGCAACATTGGAGCCTCCACCTGGTATCGATGGGCCATCGCCAACCCCAAGAGCAAGGCATTAAAACCGTACATGCCTTCCTGCAAAAGTTCTTGGTTTTGACCAGTCAACCGACCCAAGGCCTGCACGACCACCACCGAAAACAAACCACAAGCCCCCATCACGGGATCCAAAAAACTAACCCCCAAGGCCAACAAGCCCAACATGGGATTGAGAGCAAAAAACAACTGGGCATAGCTGTTAAGGACGCCCCGTATTGGGCCGTTCCGTAACCGCAGAATTCCAGTCGATAGGGCCATGTTACGACCCCTTGTTCGCCTCCAGGTAAGCAGGAGTAAGTTCCTGACTGTTAAGCGTTTGTACGTCTTCTTTGCGTCGAATCAAATGCACCTGACCGCGGGTGTCTATCAAAACAACGTTGGGTCGCATTTGAATAAACTGCATCCACTGGGTCATGTTATAAGCCCCGACCCGATGTACCACAACGCGATCGCCTTTCTGGAGCAAAGGCAGGGAAACATTTTCGCGGACCACATCAATGTTCATGCACAAAGGTCCGTACAAAACCATGTCTTCGTGATGGCTTGAATAATCCTGAGCAGGGGATATCCGGTGTTCGTACCAAAAAGAAGTGAACAACAAATTAACCCCAAAGTCCATAATGGTGGCTCGGCGACCGTCACCCAAGCGTTTGAGGGCCAAAACCGTGCCCAGCAAGTACCCGGCATCGTCAATCAAGGCCCTACCTGATTCCAAAAAGAGGGTGGGTAATTCCCCGCTCATCCCAAAGGGATGCTGGAGGATGGCCCCGGAAATGGCTTCGGCATAATCATCCATGGTTGGAATCACATCCGAGCCCTGCAAATAGGATCCTTTGAGGGTATTGCCCGAAGCAAATCCCCCGCCCAAATCCAGGTATTCAATCCGGTGTTGGTACTGGTTGCGTATTTCCAAGGCCAGGTCGCATAATTTGTTAGCGGCAACAGCATAAGCCTGGGCGCTGAGCATATAGGTTCCAATATGGCAATGCAAACCCACCAATTGCATGCGCGGTTGGGCCATGACTTTGGTAACGGCCGTCCAGGCCGACCCGTTTTCGTAATTGAAGCCAAAACGATCCCAAAGGGGATAGACGCCGGTGTCCATGTTGATGCGCAAGGCGACCCGGGCCTTGAGGTCCTCGGTCGCCAGGATTTCAGAGAGTTGGTACAATTCGTCCAAATGGTCCATGTGAATAAGCGACCCGTTCTGCACCGCAAAACGCAGGTCATCGGCCGATTTATCGGGGCCGTTAAAGATGATTTGGTTGCCGGGAACTCCGTTCCCCAAGGCTTTGCGGTATTCAAAGATGCTGACCACTTCGGCCCAGGACCCTTCTTCGTGAAAAATCCGGCAAACCGCGTTGAGGTAGTTGGTTTTGTAGGACCAGGCCATCTGCACTTTGGGATAACGGGTGCCAAAAGCGCGAACCGCGTTGCGGTAGGTTTGGCGAATGGTTTGTTCAGATAACACAAAACACGGCGAACCGTATTCCTCCATGATAGAGGCTACCGGTACCCCATCTATTTCGGTAACAGGGAGTTGGGAATGACGTGTGCCAAATTTGTTACCCAGGCCCGCATTGAGCTTGCGTAAGTAGGGGCGTTCGTAGGTTCGTTTGCTCATGGGGAGGAATTGGGCTAAGGGGATGGATGAAGGAGATGGATGAAAGAGATGGATGAAGGAGCGAAAATTATAATTCGCCGAGGGTGGATATTTTTTCGAATTCCTGCATGGGGACCACCAGGTCTTGGGAATAACGGATGAACATTTTGCCGACTTCGTAGTCGTTCATGGCTTGGGGTTTTTGGCCAAGGGCCAAATCCACCAAAGCTTCGGGATGGTTCTGTCCACAACCGACCGCCAGGTAAACCCAAGCCGGAAAACGGGGATTCATTTCCATCAGGTAATATTCGCCTTCTTCGGTGCGCATGTATTCCAATTCACAGGGACCCCTCCAACGCGCCGATGCTACCAGCTCTGCGGAGAGCCGCATCAATTCAGGGTCTTCGATGGAAACCCCGGCCCAGGCTTTGCCTTTGTCGGTGATATAAAGCTTGCGCATGGGGACCGCCCCTATGCATTGGCCAGCTCCATCGCCCAGTGCCGTCACATTGACTTCGGTACCGCGAACATATTGTTGCACCAAAACGGGTAAACCCCATTTGGCCGAAATTTTGTAAAAAGCAGACAGGGCTTCGTCGGCGCTGTGGGCAATTTGGGCGTCGTAATACTTGCCTTTGACCACCAGCGGATAAACCGAGACTTCGAGGGCTCGGTGAAATTCGTTGATGGTAAAAACGGTGCTTGATACCGGGACTTTGACTCCGTGCATTTGACCGTATTCGTGGAGCACGGCTTTGTGACGGGCATCGAATTCCTGCAAGCTGGGCAAAAAAGTTCGAATGCCCAATTCCGATTCCAGGGCTGGGGCCAAACGAATAAAATTGTGGAGTTCGGCGTCAAAATTGGGAATCAGAACATCGATTTTTTCGACCGATTGCAGGTAACGCAGGCGTTCCATAAGGGCGCCGGTCCCTGCCGAGGGCAGTGGTACTTGGTAGGATTTGTCCACCAAATCGTGCATATACAGGCCGGGCTCCAAGCTGTCGTAACTCAAGCCCACGATGCGGAAATCATAACGCTGGCTTTGTCGGAGGGACCGGATGACGGGCATGCCGGGACCGGGTGAGTCCACATTGTTCAAGCCGCTGACGGCCACGGTGCAGGGAATGCGCCCGGAGGCGTTGGGGGTTAATACCATAAGAGGACTGGGTCGGGATGGATCGAGACTGGGTCAGGAATTAGCGGGACTGGGCGGTGTTGGCGTCCAGAATGCGGTAATTACCCAGCATGTAGAGGAAATCGGCCAGGTCCTTTTCGAGGGAAGCACGATCGGTTGCAAAAAGGCCCTCCATGGCGTCCAGAATTTGGGCTTGGTTTTTGCCTTCCTGCAGGAGACGGACGATTTCTTTGCCCGTATCGTTGGTGCTAAAGGAGTCCCCGGTTGCGGGGTTAAACAAAAATCCGTTTTCGGAGATGGCGATGTTCTGGCTGATTTTCATGGGGGCGGTGGGATTGAAGTGCTTGGTAGAAAGTTGACTACCGGACCAGCCCAAGGTTTAACCAGGTTCAGTTGGTAATTCGCACCGAGCCGCTGGTTTCGTTAAAAAAGACCCGATAACGTCGCAGAGGCCAACCAGCCGGGCCTCGGATGGCCTGACCATCTTGGAGTCCAAAACGGGAATCACAGCAGGCGCATTGGGTTATCATCAGGGAATCAATCACCGAAACCCGGTGGCAGGTTTGGCTGGGGGCGTAGGTGCAGGCGCGATCGTAAGCTTGCAATTGATCCAAACCCGAGCGGTACAGCAAGATTCCCCGGTAGCCGGCATCCAAATAAGCGTATTGACCCACCAATTGCAGGTGGCTGTAAGTGGGCAGAAAGAGATTGAGGCTAAAATCCACCGGAACCTGGGGGATTTGGTCGGCCGGAACCCGTCCCCTGCAGCCTTCGGTTGGCAAAAGGAGGGCGGTCAAGACCAGAGCCGAGGCCATCCAGCGGAGGAAGGAAGCGAGAGGGGCGGCGGGGCGGCCGGCGGGGCGGCGGGATGGGCGGGCGGCGGGGCGGCGGGATGGGCGAGGGGGGCGGCAGGCCGACGAGCCGGCGGGATGAACCATCAGGCGGGGGATTGGGTATAATCGTAAAAGCCCTGACCGGATTTACGGCCGTTGTGCCCCTGGGCGACTTTGTTTATTTGAACCGGGTGGGGCTCAAAGCGGGGTGGACGGCCCAAACCCTCGTACACCGAGGTAGTCACCGCCAAATTGGTATCCACCCCTATCAAATCCATGAGTCGGAACGGACCCATCCGAAAACCCACCGATTCCATCAA
>JAIXRA010000054.1 GCA_027485465.1 Bacteroidota bacterium
AATCTTTTGAAAATTAATCTGGAGCCGGCCTTTCGTCGGACAGCCCGCCTGTACGAAGACAAAGTCGCGACCCAAGCTGAATGGGAGGTGGCCAGGTCCCAATACGAGTCCGCTCTTCAGGACGTTGAATCGGCCAAAGAGGCCGTGGAGGGGGCTGTTTACCTGGTGCAATCGGCCCGGGCCAGCCAAAAGGAAATGAAGGAGCAATTGGCCCGCACGAATATTTTGTCTCCGATGGACGGTATTGTTACCAAACTCTCGGTGGAGTTGGGTGAAAGAGTGGTTGGCACCATCCAAATGGCCGGCACCGAAATGATTCGTATTGCGGATTTGACCCGCATGGAGGTGAGGGTGGATGTGAGCGAGAGCGATGTGGTTCGCATCAAAAACGGGGATTCGGTGAAGGTGGAAGTGGATGCCTACCCCGGGCAAAAGTTTTCCGGATTGGTACGAGAAATCGCTAACAGTTCCAATGCCTCTGCTTTGCCGGGGACTGGAGGGGCTGATCAGGTCACCAATTTTTTGGTCAAGATTTCGTTGTTGGGGGATAATCAATCCCCAGCGGAGCCCAAGGATCAGGCCAGACCTGCGTCTACCTCCATGGGTGCGCAGCGTTTTTTGTTTAGACCGGGCATGAGTGCCTCGGCAGAAATCACCACCCGCAGGGTTCAGGCCGCTGTTTCGGTTCCCATTAACGCCGTGGCGGTTCGGGATGGCGAAGGCCAGGCAACGGATCCGGAATCAGAGGGCACATCAACCGGAAAAAACGAGGATCAACAAAACACCGGCAACGAGGAAATTGACGAAGTCGTTTTTGTTCGAAGTGGAAATAAAGTGTTGTTACGAAAAGTAACCACCGGTATCCAGGACGACAAGCACATTCAGATTCTCCGCGGATTGCGCTCTGGTGAGGAAGTTGTTACGGCTCCTTATTCGGCTGTATCCAGGGATTTGCGTGATGGTCGGGTGGTGAAGGTGGTGGACAGGGATCAGCTTTTTAGCGGGGAAGAATAGTCCGACCGATGGTTAACAAAGCAGGATTGAAGGTCGCCGTTATCGGCGGCGGAAGTTGGGCTACGGCCTTGGTCAAGGTGCTAAGCGATAACCAAGTGCCTTTGACTTGGTGGATGCGTGATCGCGAGGTCATGGCATACATTCAGCAGCATCATCGGAATCCGCGCTACCTCAGCGATGCGTCCTTGCAGATTCGGCGGGGAACCATGCAGCCTGATTTGCGCAAAGCCGTTGCCTCCGTGGATGTGGTGATTCTGGCTGTTCCGGCTGCCTTTTTGAGAGATGCGATGCAGGGGTTGGCCGAAAACGACTTGTCGGGTAAATGGGTTTTGTCCGCTGTCAAGGGGATGATTCCCGGAGAAAATCTTTTGATAGGCCAATTTCTCCAAAAATATTTTAGGGTAAGTCCCCAAAAGTTCATGGTCATTACGGGGCCTTGCCATGCCGAAGAAGTGGCTGCTGAGAAACTTTCTTTTTTGACTTTGGCTGCTGAGGATGCATCCATGGCGACGCCGTTGTTACCTCTTTTCCAAAACCGTTACCTCCAAATCAAAGCCTCCGATGACCCGTCTGGCAGTGAATACGCTTCGGTTATGAAGAATATCTATGCCATTGCGGGCGGTATTGCCCACGGTTTGGGCTACGGGGATAATTTTATGGCAGTTTTGGTTTCCAATGCAATCATTGA
This sequence comes from Bacteroidota bacterium, assembly GCA_027485465.1. Classification (GTDB taxonomy): domain Bacteria; phylum Bacteroidota; class Bacteroidia; order UBA7662; family UBA7662; genus SYHX01. Next base: position 1,703 of record JAIXRA010000054.1, read on the forward strand.
GCTCAAGTCCTTTTTGAGGGCGGTCTATCCCAAACGCAGGGATATCAAAGGTTCGGCCTATTTAGGCGATTTGTTGGTCACGGCGTATTCACGCTTTTCTCGCAATCGTTATTTTGGCACCATGTTGGGCAAAGGTTATTCGGTCCGTTCGGCGCAGCTCGAAATGAACATGGTAGCGGAGGGGTATTATTCCACCAAGGCGGTTCACGAGCTCAACAAAATGCACAAGTGCCCTTTGCCCATTGCGTCCATGGTTTACCGTGTGCTTTACGAAGGTGTTCCGGCCCGCACAGCGATGCTTCAACTCCAAGCCCAATTGCAATGACATCAAAGTTTCGGTTTTTGGGTGTATGGGTTCAACTCCTGCTTTTGGGGGCCGTCTTATCCCCCGCCCAGGCTCAGTGGCTTCCGGCCTTTGGCCGTAGCCGTGTAGGGACCGCCGGTTTTCAGTTTCTGAAGATTCATCCCGATGCCCGGTCGGCGGCGCTGAGTGGGAATGCCATCAACCTGGTGAACGAGCCATCGGTCATGTTTTGGAATCCGGCCGGTTTGGTCCATGGCGAAGACCGGCCTTGGTCCGTGCAGGCGGGGCATTTGTCGTATTGGTCGGGGATACGGATGCAGTCCTTGGCCCTGGCCCGGCGTTTGTCCACCGGGGAGGTGCTGGCCTTCGGTCTTCGCCACCTCCAAACCGGCCCCATGAAGGTTACCACCGAGTTTCAGCCGACCGGTACCGGTCAAACCTTCAACGCCACCAATACCAGCATGGGCCTGGCCTACGCCAAACCCTTAACCGATCGTTTTGCGTTGGGTATGTCGCTGAATTGGGTGTATGAACAGATGCCGGATTGGCAGGTGCACAACGCCACGGTGGATTTGGGTTTTCGATACGATGTAGGATGGAGGGAAACCCGCTTGGCGGTGGGAATTAATCATTTTGGTATGAATGTGACCCCAACAGGCCGTTTGGTGCGTCCGACCCTGGGTCGAAACGATACCCTCCAAACCTTCGAATCGCTGGCACCGCCCACCGTACTCCGACTGGGTTTATCAAGTTTGGTTTATCAGGAGCAGGATCACCGGGTGGATGGGGTTGTGCAGTTAAATCATCCAACGGATCAGGCCGAAAGTTTGGGATTTGGGCTGGAATACCGTTACCGGGAATGGATGTTTGTCCGTTCAGGTTACGAACACCAAAGTGGTTCAGGCCAGGGACTCAGCTGGGGCCTGGGTTGGCGTATTCCTCGGGCTTACGGGGTTTTGCAGTTGGATTATGCCTTTGTGGGCCGTTCGGGTTTGGGGCCTACCCACCGTTTGGGTTTGATGTGGTCCGGAGGCAAAAGGCAGGAGGTTTTATGAACTTTGGGGGCATGAAGTTTTGGCTTGTTTTGCTAGGGGGTATTTTAACCTTGAGCTCCTGTGATTTTTTGCTGGGAACTCGGGACAACGATACCGTGAACGAAATTTTTGATCAGGGGGCGATTGATCCCAACGCTGTTCAAAGCGTGGTGGGTTATGTTCCTGTGTTGCCCGTTTGGAGTGACTTCCAGTCCCCCACCGATGTCTGGGTGGGTTACGATGAAATGGTTTACGTAACGGACGCCCAGGGTCTTCATATTTTGGATCAAAAAGGGGAACGCTTCCGAACCTTGCCTATTCCCGGTGCGACCAAAGTCACCCAGGATATTCGCCTCCATACCTATGTTTTGGGGCGTTTGGATACCCTCATGGACAGTGCCGGCACCGCCGTTCGCCGAAACCTGGCGGCCGTCTATGTTTTGAACGGTAGTGCCGGATCCAACCCGGTTTGGCTTGATACGTTGGTGCATCCTTTTGTGGACCTTAGCCGAAGCAATACCAATTTTCGGGGACGCTTTGATGAGCAAGTGGAATTTACCGGTATTGCCTGCCTGGGTGATCACGGTTTCTATCTATCCCGCAAAGGGCCTTCGAACAACACCCTATCGGCTGCGGCACCAGACAACGCTGTTTTGGTTTTTAGGCCTGATCGCAGTAACAACGGGTATGTTCCGGGCTTGAATCCTATGTTATCGGGTCTCAAATCCGCCATGAGTCCTTCGGGAATTTGCGGTTTGTTGGCGCCCCCTCAATTGGTTTTTGGCATGAATCCATCCAGGGATTTCATTCTTTTGCAATCGGCGACCCAAGCCGAAACCAAGGTCCTCTGGATTCGTTCAACCGAAAATTCGGAAGTAGGAACGCTCTATTCCGAAAACCAAAGTCTGCTCCAATTTGATCGTACCAAAGCCTTGCGTTTTTTGTACGAACCTTTTCGGTTTACGCGTCCTGCGGATGTTTGTGTTGCACCGGATGAAACGGGTTATCTCTTTGTGGTGGACTCCGAGCGGGATTCGCTTTATCAATTTACTTCCAAGGGTTTCGAAGGGGTGAATCCTCCGCCTAGTTCAGGTTTGACCAAGCAAGTGCCGGCGTCCTTCGGGGGCTTTGGTTCCGGTCCCTTTCAATTTAAGGGACCTTCCGGTGTAGCTTATTTTCGCCGAACCTTGTATGTGGCGGATCGGGGTAACAACCGCATCATGCGCTACAGACTAAGTTCCGATTTGGAGCGTTAATTTCATCAAAGTACAAACTATGCCAAAGCTATTTAGGGTCACCTTTCTCGTTGTTATGTTGGCTTGTTTGATCATAGCGCCCTCGGGGGGTGTAAGCGCCCAATCCGAAAGCCTCAGCTGGAAGCGCTTGCGGATTCAGCAGGCCTCCAGGGTTGTTTTGGTTCAGGGTGCTGAGCACAAACTTTGGGTTGATGGCAAGGAGCATGTTCCCAAGCCCAAGGAAGGCAACCCCGAATCGGATGCCGTTGTTGACGGGGAATGGCTGCAGGTGAGCGTTTTAACCGCCAAAGAGGTCCGCATTCAACAACCTCGCTTGTTGGAATTGCAATTGCGTGGTGCTGTTGCGGTCCAGAGCCAAGGGGTCTTACGCGAAGATTTGTTACGAATTGAACTAAGCGGTATTGGTCAGGTGGAGATGGAGATGGAGGTCGGTGAATTGCTCGCCGATTTGCGGGGGTTGGGCAGGATGGAGTTCAAGGGAAAGGCGGATAAAGTACGCTTGGAATTGAACGGCCCCGGTTTGGTCGAGGCCAAGGAACTCAAGGTCCGTCGGGCGCAGGTTTTTATTGATGGATTGGGCTTGTGTCGATTGGATGTTACGGATTCTTTGATGGCTGATATTTCGGGCGGGGGCAGCATACGTTATCGCAAAGAACCGCCGACCATGTTGAATCGGATTAACGGCCTGGGTTCCATCGCTGCTTGGGAAACCGACGAAAACGGTGGACCAACACGCTCTGATATGACCAAAGGGGATTTTTGGTCCGGTCGTAGTGTCAAAGAGCCCAAAATGCCTGCTTTTGAATTGGGCTTTGCGCATTGGATGGCCCGCGGGCGCTATGCGGGTGCTCCTGCCAGCGATCCTCTGCTGCGCATGGAGCCCGAGAAATCTCTGTTCTTGCAATGGTGGACCCCCCTTCGTTTTCAGGAGGCCTTTATGGGTGTTTCTAAGAATGGCACCGTTTCTCCTAAAGGCTCTCTTTGGGTAAAGGGAGCGATGGTTTTGCATTATAACAACCTACGTCTGGAGGATAATTTGATGTTAACCAAGAGCAACGGTCGTTTGGCGGTCTTGGCCATGGACAGCATGACCGGATCTCGTTTTGGCCGATCCAAGTTCGAAAACATGCATTTGATGTTCCCGGTTGGGTTGACTTTTGTTCAAGGACCTCAGCCGAACCGGGGTTGGCATGCCGGACTAATGGCGATTCCCGGTATTCGGCTTTGGTCTCGTACCTTGAATCGTTACCGCGATCCGGGGGGAAATGTTGAATTGTACCGAACAGGCAATTTTTACCAGAATCCGTTTTCGTTGGCGATTCGTTCCGAAGTGGGCAAAGGGAATTGGAGGTTTTTTGGGCAATATTCCGTGTACTCCATGTTCCGTAGCGGTCTGGGACCTGACCTGAACCGTTTGGACTGGGGAATTACCCTCTGGGGGTATTAGAAGGTCTTGGAGTCTTTGGCCTAAAAAGCTTGTTTTTCGAGGGCCTGGATTTGATCCCTGATTTTGGCGGCCTGGAGAAAGTCCATGTCTTTGACCGCTTGGTTCATATCCTTTTTGAGAAGGCGCAGGGTTTTGCGGCGTTCGGATTCACTGAGGGGCTTATTCGGTGCCAGATCAGGTGTTGGCTCGGCCACTGCCTGAGCGATGACCGCTGGGTTCGGATAGCCTGGCCCTTGACCAGCCTTGGACGTCGGTTGCGATTGGTTGCGTATATCCAGCAAGGAACTTTGGAGTCGGATTTCATCATCGCTTTTGCGAATACTCCGTGGAATCACTCCATGCAATCGATTATAGGCCTCTTGTTTTTGGCGCCTACGATCGCATTCGTCGATGGTGGCCTGCATGGATCCGGTGATGCGATCGGCGTAAAACAGAACCCGGCCTTTTTCGTGTCGAGCGGCACGTCCGGCCGTTTGGGTTAAGGATTTATAATTTCTCAAAAACCCCTCCTTGTCGGCATCCATAATTGCAACCAAGGCAACCTCCGGCAAGTCCAATCCTTCCCGTAACAAATTAACACCAATCAAGACTTCGATTTTGCCAAGGCGCAGATCGCGAAGAATCTCAACCCTTTCGAGCGTCTCCACCCCACTGTGCAGGTAGGTGCAAGCAACACCGGCTTCCACCAAGTAACGGGACAGTTCTTCGGCCATGCGTTTGGTCAGTGTTGTGACCAAAATCCGGTGTCCAAGCAAGCGCTCTTTGCGTATTTCTTCCATCAGGTCATCGACTTGGCGTGCGACCGGACGGATTTCGATGGGTGGATCCAGGAGGCCGGTGGGACGAACGACTTGCTCAACCACGACCCCTTGGCTGTGTTGCAGTTCATAATCAGCTGGGGTGGCGCTGACATAAACAACCTGCGGGATCAGGCCCTCAAATTCCCCAAACGTCAGGGGGCGGTTGTCCAAGGCCGCGGGTAAACGAAACCCGTATTCGACCAGGTTGAGTTTGCGGCTTCGGTCCCCTCCGTACATGGCCCGGACCTGAGGCAGGGTTTGATGGCTTTCGTCCACCAAGAGCAAAAAATCCGATGGGAAATAATCAAGCAAACAGAACGGCCTCTCTCCGGGATTGCGGCGGTCTAGGTAGCGGGAGTAATTCTCGATGCCCGAACAATACCCCAATTCTCGAATCATTTCGACATCAAAGGTGACCCGGTCTTCGATGCGACGCGCTTCCTCAAAGCGCCCTTCCTTTTTGAAATGATCAACCTGCGAGACCATGTCTTTTTGGATTTCTAAGAGAAGGTCCGCCAATTCATGCCGGGATGTAACATAATTGGAAGCCGGGAACAAAGCCAGGTCCTCCATTTCCTCTGAACTGCGTCCGCTTTCAGGGTCCAGGCGATACAAGCCTTCAATTTTGGTTCCGTTCCATTCAATCCTGTACGCATGGTCGGTATAGGCAGGGTAAACATCAACGGTTTCGCCCCTTACCCGAAAGGTGCCCCTGGTCAATTCATGCAAGGCTCTTGAATACATGATGTCAACCAGGCTGTGCAGCAAGCGTTCGATGGTCATCGTTTGACCCCGGTGGAGCCGAATGACTTTGTCGGTATAATCGGCCGGATTTCCCATACCGTAGATGCAGGATACCGAGGCGACCACAAGGACATCCCGACGGCCGGACATCAGGGATGAGGTGGTTCTCAAACGAAGCTTCTCGATTTCGTCGTTGATGGAGAGATCCTTTTCGATGTAGGTTCCGGTGGACGGCAAATAAGCTTCGGGTTGGTAATAATCGTAATACGATACAAAATACTCAACCGCATTTTCGGGAAAAAACTGCCTGAATTCACCGTAAAGCTGGGCAACAAGGGTTTTGTTATGGGTGAGTACCAAGGTGGGACGCTGGACGGCTTCCACCACCTTGGCCATGGTAAAGGTTTTTCCGGAACCGGTGACGCCCAACAAAACCTGGGCCGGATCGCCTCTTTGGAGGCCTTCGGTTAGCTGGGCGATGGCCGAGGGCTGATCACCGGCCGGCTCAAATTCGGAATAAACGCGAAAATTCATCAGGGGATGCGAAGAAAGGGATCAAAATTCAAGTTGTATCCTCTCGTTCTGGAGGATATCACCGCCCGGAAGGCTGGACCAAAAGCGCAAGGAGGCTTCGGCCTGGGCCTGAAACATGGGCATTCCCCCCAGAATGCGGGCCCCTCTGCCTCGGCATTCTTCCAAAAAACGCGTTACCAAAGGGTTGTAAATCAAGTCCATAACAAAGTGCTTGGGGCCCATTCCTTGGAGGTTTAGGTTGGGGCCTTCCATGGTGTGGGGTGCCATTCCCAGGGGGGTGCATTGAACCAAGAGGGGGTGATTCTCCAGGACTTCTCGGTTGATTTCTTCCCAATGGAGTTCAGGGACTGCAGGGGATGGAGATAGGGTTCTGGTGACCACTTGGTAGGGAATCTTGTGTTGTTTGAACACATAACAAACGGCCGCAGCAGCGCCACCGTTTCCCAAAACCAAGGCCGGTCCAGGCGCACCCTCCGGACATAAGCGGTTGAGTGCAGCTTTGAATCCCTCCACATCGGTGTTATGCCCAATCACGGTTTCCAAGTCTTCTCCGTTGGGATCCGTTGATTTTGCCCTTCGGAATCCAATGCAATTGACGGCACCACATGCCGCAGCCTCGGGTGTTAATTCGAAACGGGTCTTGGAGTCAAGGCTTCCTTGGAATTCTTGGAAAGCCGTTTTTTTGTGAGGCAAGGTGATGTTAAGTCCCAGAAGTCGGGGATTCTGCCTGGCCAGCTTTTCCAAGCCAGGATAGGTTTGGTATTCAAAGCGATCATAGGCAGCAGCCACATGCGCGCGGTCAAAGGCTTCTCCAAAACAACGCGGTGATGCTGAATGTCCTAGGGGATAGCCCAACAGGCCTAGCTGAAGGGAGGTCCCAAAGTTCACCCCGTCGTGGTTTGGGATTCTGACATCGAGCGATGACGACCCCAAGCCTCCAGTCCCAGGATAAGAGCTGCCCCCAGAACGGCCAAGGCCAAGGCCAACGTTGTTTGGGCCGGCAGTCCGGTTAAGGTCTCGTAGGCCCAGGGGCTGAGGTTTTCTTCGGTCAAAGGGTGTTGGCCTCCTTTGCTGTCCGTGTAGTAGGTGAGGGTTTGTTTCCAGGGCCAGACCTTGTTCAGGGAGCCCAGCATAAATCCGGCCAGGAGGGAAACGGTGGTTAGGTGATGTTTGCGCAACAACCAAGTTAGGAGATGCGAAAAGGACAGCAAACCAATGGCTGCACCGGCCATAAAGACCAAAATGACGGGCAAATTGAATTCATGCAAGGCCTGGAGAATGAATTTGTATTTGCCCATCAACAAAAGAATGAAAGAGCCCGAAATACCGGGAAGTATCATCGCACAAATGGCAATGGCTCCGCTTACAAAAATGAACCAAAGGGCCTCGGGGGTTTGGGTTGGCGACATCACCGTGATACCGTAGGCCAAAACGGTTCCTAACACAAAACCGATTCCAAACCGAAGGGATCGCAGATCCAACCCACGACAAACGCCCGCTATGCTGGCCAGGATCAAGCCCAGGAAGAAAGACCAAGTTGGAACAGGATGAAATTCCAAGAGGTAAAGCATCAGCTTGGAAAGCAATAAAATACTCGTTGCTATTCCGGAAAGCAAAACCACCAAAAAGCTTCCGTTGATTTTGTCCCATGCCTTGGACCATTCCCTCCGCAAGACCATGCCCAGGAGTTCGGCATCAAAGGAGCGAAGGGCCTGAAGCAGGGTTTCGTAAATGCCCGAAATAAAGGCAATGGTTCCACCGGAGACACCGGGTACAACATCGGCAGCGCCCATGGCAACGCCTTTGAGGTATAAGAGGAGGGAGCGCATGGCGGGTGGCGGGTTTTTAGGGGAGGGTCTTGGCGCCTAGGCTTTAGGAGTCCAGAAATTGAGCAAAGGTATCACTTCGGAGACCGAGCCTCAAGGTTTCCAGCGCTACCACTTCATGCGGTGCAACATTGCCCAGGTTAACATTGCAACCTTGCATCTTAATGAACCAGGTTTGCTGAGCTTTGTTAGGGGCTTCCCAAAGAATTTTGGCCGAGGGTATTTGGGTCAGAATTTCTTCGACAAGACCTGAACGAACTTCGCCGCTGCTTCTAAAAATACCGACATTACCAGCTTCGCGAGCTTCGGCGATGACGATTTCGGAACCTGCCTCCAGCTCAGCCTTCATCATCGCGATCCATCGGTAGGGTGCAATGATTTTTTCGGCGTCTTTGGAGCCGACCTCGGAGAGAACACGAAAATCCTTGGCGAATTCTCGGATGTACCCGCACTTGATTTCTTGGGACATGTCCAGCGAACCATCCGAAATTTCGACCGTATCGAGTCCCAATTCGTCCAAGAGGCGTTTGAATTCATCGGTTCGTTGACGGGCAGCAAACAATTCAAAGAGGGTTCCCCCCAAATAACAACGAATGTTAGCCTGTCGATAACAATGAATCTTATCGTGTAATTTTCGGTTAAAAAGGCCGGTGGACCATCCCAATTTGACCAAATCGGTATGTTCTGCGCCGTTTTCGAGGAAGGCTTCGGCCTCGGACAGGCTGAGACCTTTGTCCATAACCATGGTCAAACCGTCCTGGCGGGGTTTGTTACGCCGGTCGGGGACTTGCCCCAACCTCGTCTTAAAGTCAAAGTTAAAATCAGCCATAGACGGCATTTAATAAGTTCAGGGGGTAAAGGGTTTAATCCAGGGCCTTGTATTCGCGAAGGAGGGCCACAATTTCCTTGTTGTTATGGGCATCCGGCCAAAAGGTTAATAAATGATGCGATTCTGAAGGATCTACCGAAAGGGCCCATTGCAGGCAGGTATGAGCTAAATCCAAGAGTTCTTTGATTTCAAAGGCAAAGATCAGGCCTGCTAATTCAAAGAAATAGGCGGCATCGTCCTTGTGGGGTTCTTGACCATCCTGTATACAACGCAGGGCGTCTTCATAACGATCCACAGCTAAAAACAGGGACACCAGGAGAATGCGGGCTTCCCAGAAACCTTCGTCCAATCGCAGGGCTTCCGCCAAAACCTGTTCTGCTTCGTCGTAGCGGGCCAAGGCCATGAGGATGCGGCCTTTTTCGTACCAGTATTCTTCGTGGTCGGCCGCCAATTCCAGGGCGCGGTTGATGAGGACCAAAGCGGCGGACCAGGATTCGGATTGGGCCTTGCACGCGGCTTGCCCAAACCAGGCATCGGCCAACAAGGGATCCAACACAGCTGCTGCTTCGTAACGCGCCAGGGCTTCGTCGATTCGGTTCAGTTTCTCGTAACAAACGCCCAGGCCGTTCACAAAGAGGGGATAATCGGGCTCGCAATGAATGGCTTCCTGCATTTGTTCCAAGGCCTCGGGATATTTTTCGAGGTTGATAAAGGTATTGGCCCTGTTAAAATGGGCCATGGACAGATCCGGCCGAATCAAGAGGGCGTATTCAAAGGCATCTAGTGCTTTTTCGAAAAGGCCGGCCTGGTTGTAAAGAATCCCCTGGTTGTACCAAGCCGCATCGGAAAAGGGATTCTGGTTGATTTGTTCTTCAAAAAAAGTGATCCCATCGTCCATCAATTCGAGTTGATGGTAACAATACCCCAAATCGTAAAGAAGATGCTCCTGGTCGACTTGTTCTTTTTGGACGCATAACAAAAAATGATCCAGGGCGGAACGCCAACGACCTGCATTCATAAAGACCATCCCAAAAGCCAATTGAACCGAAGGCATCTGTTCCGCGTCCGCTAATTGTTCGGCCTTGCGAAGGTGGAGCAGGGCGCGGTTGGTCTGGTTGCGGTAATCGTAGAGGGAGGAACGCGTGAGGTGCAGCTCGACCAAGGTGGGATTGATCCGGAGGGCCTTGTCGAGGAGTTCTTCGGCCTGACGGATTTCGCCACTGCCCATCATCATTTGGGCCTTTCGTAACATAAAGCCGGCGTGGTTGGGCGATTGTTCCAAGCCTTTGGTCAAAACCTGTTCGGCTTTGTCCATATGGCCCCGTTCCAAGTAATAATCAAAAATCTGCTCTAACTCCTCGGAGTCAAAAAACCAAGAGAAACTGCTGCTCAAGGTTTGCTCAAAGCGTTCGACATTCTCCCTTGTTTCGGGATCCTGTTCGTCAAAGGGGTCACTCCAATCGGCCAAAGGGGAATATTTC
>JAIXRA010000084.1 GCA_027485465.1 Bacteroidota bacterium
GAAATATCCGTTGTTATCGTAAATTACAAGGTACCTGCGTACCTGTATTTGGCGTTGGAATCGTTGCAACGTTCGGCGGTTTTTTTTGCGGAGGCCTATTCCCAAAGGGTGGGCGGCGCAGCTTCTCCGATCGGACCAAATCCCGCACCCGGTTTGGTTGAAGTCTTTGTGGTGGACAACCATTCGGGCGATAACAGCGAACACCTTGTCGCGACCCACTTTCCTTGGGTTCATTGGATTGGCAGCCCAGAAAACCTGGGCTTTTCCAAGGCGAACAACCTCGCGCTGAAGCAATCCCAAGGCCGGTATGCGGTCTTGCAAAACCCTGATACGGTTTTGGCGGAAGATACCCTGTGGCTATGCTGGTCTGCGATGGAAGAAGACCCCAAGGTGGGAGGGCTGGGTGTCAAGATGTTGGATGGTCGCGGGATCTTTTTGAAGGAGTCCAAAAGAGGATTTCCGGATCCGGCGGCGGCTCTCTACAAATTGACCGGGCTGTCCTCTCTTTTCCCCCATCATCCCCGCTGGTCTGCCTATCATTTGGGGCATTTGGATCAAGGTGACAACCATCGAGTCTCCGTTCTTGCGGGGGCTTTTATGTGGGTTCGGGCTTCGGTAGCGGCCCAGATTGGCTGGCTTGACGAGCGCTATTTTATGTACGGCGAGGATATTGATTGGTCCTATCGGATTGTTCAGGCCGGTTACAGCAACCTTTACTTGGCCCAAACATCGATTGTTCACTTCAAGGGGGAGAGTACCCAAAAACAGTCGATGCGGTATGTGCGTTTGTTTTACGGGGCGATGATGACTTTCTCGGAGCGGTATTACGACCGCTCTCGGTTTTTTTGGCTGCATTTGTTGTTAAGGGCGGGTATTGCGGGCCGGGCTTTTTTGTCTTTGCTTCGGCGTTGGTCGGAATGGTTTTTTCACCCGTTGTTGGATGCGATCGGATTTGGTTTTATCATGTTATGGTTAACCACTTTTTGGGAGCAATCGGTCAAGACGGGCGAAGGGCTGGTTTATCCTGACGAGTTTCGTTACCGGGTTTTGCCTGTTTATGTTCTGATTTGGGTGCTTTCATCGGTCCTCAACGGGGCTTACGAAAAACCGTACCGCCCTCACCGTCTGATCCGCGGCATGTTCATGGGCTCCCTATTGATTGGCTTTGTTTACGCTTTTTTGCCATCGGATTGGCGTTTTTCGAGGGGAATAATCCTAGCAGGGGCCTCGCTGTGCCTGCTCTTCTCTCTGGCCTTGAAGGGGTTGGTGCGGACCCTGCTGTGGGGTGAAAAAAGTCAAAACCACTATCACGGCGAGGGCCGGGTGGTGGGATACGGTGAAGAAAGTCATCTGGCGGTGGCTCGTCAGCTTTTGCAGCGCACTGCGGGGTTGCGGTGGTTGGGTTCGGTTACACCGCAGGTAAATCTTGGCGAGGCCTTGGCTTCTGCCAAGCAATGGCCCGAATTGGTCAAGGTGCTCCAGCCCGATGAAGTGATTTTGGATGCCCGCTCCCTAAGCTACAAGGAATTGATCGCGACGATGGAACAGCTTGCGGGTCGGGTTCCTTCGTTCAAATTTCTTCCCGAAGGATTGGACGTGTTGGTGGGTGCCGGGGAGGTTTGTTGGCCGGAGGGGGAAGGTCCGGGACTGGAAGCCTTGCCTTTGCCAACGGCTTCTTATCGACGAGGACTGCGGGCGATGAACCTCTGCGCGGGCCTTATCTTACTTGGTTTGCAAATCGGCGCCCGCCCATGGCTTCGCAAGGATTTCCGCTCTTGGGCCTTGCCTTGGCAGCTGATGGGAAGTCGTACGCAGTGGATGGCCTACCAAGGAATGGACCCCAGCAATTCGTTGTTTGATTGGGGGGATTTGCCCCGCAGGGATGGTTTGGATTCTGATTTTGCTATCAGGGCATGGATGCGTTTGCAATACGCAGGCAGTCCAACCTGGGCCCTGTGGGCCTATGCTTTGGGTCGGTTTGGAAGGGGAAGAGGAACCGTGTGGTCCCGTCCCCAATAGATCGCGGGATCTCGAGGGGCAGCGTCGGGCCGTACGATTAGTAGGATGCCCGCACCATCCTCATCTTGCCTTTGGTGTCCGTTCCCAAAAGAAGGTAGTTGTGTGCGTTTTCACGGAATAAGGAGTAGGGATAAACCTTGCCTTGATCGGTGGGATTCGCAAACAGTTGGTGGTAATTGTAACGGCCGTTGGGGTCGATGTAGAGGAGCGTGCTGCGACTTTCCTTGTGGTTTTCGTTGGTAAGTCCACTTAGTTTGAAATCCTTCCCGCGGGTCTTGAGATTGGCGGGTAGTTCATTGTAAATGAGAATATTGTGGTCAGGGTGTACCATGGGGGCCACACCGTTGGGGCGGGGAAAATTCTTGCTAGCAAGGATTTGGTCCATGGTGATTTCATAGGATTCCTGCAGACCCTTGGTCCAGGCACCGTTGACCATGAGGCCGCCCTGGTTGTATTGTGTTACTAGGACTTTGTCTTCGGCTACTTCGTCGGCGCTCATACCAGCGGGGATTTCACGGTTGCTGCGTTCGATGTTTGCGTGCATTGTGAAACGGTCTTGATCCAATTCAACCACCTGCATTTTAAGATCCATGACCTCTTTGAGGGGGCGCTTGGGGTTCCCCGTGTCTTTGAATTTGCGGTTGTTGGTTTCGGCTGATTTACGGAATCCCAAGGGGATTTCGAAGGCATGGCGATAAGCTGGGATGCTGTCTTTGCCGCCGAATTTTTGGAGGAGGATGCTTTGGGTACCGGTTTTGGGGCTCAGGCCCAAAGCGGATGAAACCACCGGCATGAGGGGGTTGGTTGTTGACCAAAAAGCCTGAACGCCGTGAACATAAGGCATTTCATCGGATGCAATGGGGAGTTGGGTGTATTGGTTGCGGCTCAAGGAAACCTGCCATAATTGCAAGGTTCCTCCGCTGAAGGTGGCCGATTTGGCATTGTTTTTGGTGACCGCTTGAAGGTCCAGGGTTAGAAGGGCTTCGGATCCATCCCGAAAGGTGGCTGAGCGTAGGCGGGCTGTTTGGTTTTGGACCGGGAAATTGAGAATATGCTGGGATACCATTTCCAATTCGGTGTCGTAAAGGCGGCAAATCAAACCGCTGATTTCTTGACCGAAGGTGGGGGCGGTATTGACCAGAACATAGAGGCGATTACCATCCAAAGAGGCGCCGGCCAAGGGGCGCAGAACTTGGTCGATGGATTTGCCATTGCCGTTGGCGCGGTGAACTTCCACCGGTCCTTTGAGAACCTCGCCGTCCACCGAAAGGTGCCAGAGGTTGTACTGGTCTTGTTTGATGGCCTTGTTGTAACAATGCGTCAGGGCGATGACGCGGTCCTCCAACAACCAAGATTCTTGGAGACGGTGCACCAATTTTTGGTCTTTGGCAAAAGTGCCTTGGACGGTTTTGAGGGGCAAAAGGCTCTTGTCAAAATGAACCATTTGAAATTCTCCCGAGCCAACCGGTCCCAAGACCAGGTAGGTTTCCCGGAATTTGCCAAGGATATGGGTTTGGCTGTTGTCCCATTTGGTCTGGGTGCTGGCGCCTACTTCCAGGGTAAGGGGTTGGGCAAAAACGACGGAACCAAGAACGGTCAAACCAGCTAGGACGAGGCCCAGGGTATGTCCCCAAAAGCGTGAGATTGTCATTGGATAGGGCTTGAAAAGGAAGTTTTGAACGAGGGCAAAAAAGGATAAAGGGCCAATATACGGCCTTATTGCCCATTTTTGCTTGGGTCGCTTCGGTTGAAAGGTCCTCACCAGCTTCCGCTGGCACCCCCTCCTCCGGACATACCGCCTCCAAAACCCCCGAAGCCACCCCCTCCAAAACCCCCGAAGCCACCCCCTCCCCCTCCAAAGCCTCCTCCAGGCACCCAAAAGGGCCCACCAAAGCCCCTGGTACCATCACGGCCAACGCCTTGGCCACCACCGCCACCCCTTTTGGACAGGATCAACAGCAAAACCAAGCCAAGAAGGATCCAAAAAAGAGCCGAACCACCGATGGGTTTGCCCCCATCACCCTCCGGACGTGCCTCTAGGTCCTGGTAATCGCCTCGAATCAGGCTCATCAACCCGTTAGAGCCGGCTTTCAGACCCTCTGCAACCCCCCCGCCGCGGAGTGCGGGGGCGATTTTTTGTTCAATCAATCGCCTCGAAAGGGCGTCGGTGATGACGGATTCCAACCCGTAGCCCGTTTCGATGCGGATTTTGCGCTCCTGCAGGGCTAATAACAAAAGGACTCCGTCGTCCTGTTTTGCGCGGCCGATGCCCCATTTTTCAAAAAGTCGGGTTGCATAATCCGATACTTCGAATCCTCCCAGGTCCGGAACCACCACCAAACAAATTTGTACCGAGGTTTCGCGGTCAAACGAGTCCAGCTTTGATTCCAATTCCTGCATTTCTTGTGCGCTCAGCGTTCCGCTGAAATCGTTGCAAAGGCGTTCCGGCTTAGGGGCATCCGGAATTTGGGCCCAAACCGGACCTGCCCAAACCAGGCAGAGCCATAGGGCTGCCATCCAAGCGCTCCCCCGCAGGACCAGAGGGCGAGCCGACCGCAACGTGAACGGATTCAAGCGATTAGCCCAGGCTGATTTCATTGGAGAGTTCGTTATGATCATTCTCTTGGGCGGGGAAATGCAATTTGAGTTTGGCTCCTACATCGCCAATGACGTTCTCCAACCCCTGCAGGTATTCGCCTCGACCAAAACACGCTAATAAATTATCCAATTCCAGGGTCCAAAAACGATCCGTGACCTGGTGGTGGATGCCTTCATCACCCAGGATGCTGACTTTGCGGTCTTGGGTGGCGACGTAAATCAAAACTCCGTTTCGGAGTTCGGTGCGGTCCATGCCCAATTGGTGAAAAAGGGTCCGGGCCCGGTCGAGGGCATTGCCGCGGCAATGTTTCTCGAGGTGCACACGGATTTCACCGGAGCTCTGGAGTTCGGCCTGTTGAATGCAGGCGCTTAGGCGGTCCAGATCGGCCTGCGTGAACAGGTCAGCGGCCATTAGAATTGAACCTGTGGGGCTTTTTCGGTACCACTGTCGGATTTGAAATAGGCGCGGGTCTCAAAGCCAAACATGCCGGCCGTCAGGTTGTTGGGAAAGCGGCGTAGGGTACCGTTGTAGGTCTTGACCAACTCGTTGAAACGACGCCTTTCGACATTGATGCGGTTTTCGGTACCCTCCAATTGGGACTGCAGCTCCAGAAAGTTCTGGTTGGCTTTGAGGTCGGGGTATTTTTCCATGACCACCAAGAGTCGGGACAGGGCTCCTTTGAGGGCGTTTTGGTTTTGCTCAAACTGGGCCAATGTTTTTTCGTCCAGTTTGGAGGGATCGATTTGCATCGAAGTTGCCTTGGTGCGGGCTTCGGTAACCGCCATGAGGGTTGATTTTTCGAAGTCTGCATAGCCTTTGACCGTATTCACCAAGTTGGGAATCAGGTCGGAACGGCGTTGATAGGCGGCTTCGACGTTGGCCCATTGGCCAGAAACTTCTTCGTCGAGGGTTACCATGGTGTTGTAACCGCAGCTGCTGAGGGTAAGTCCGCCTAGCGTTAGCATCAATAAAAAGAGTATTTTCTTCATGGGTTGTGTGGATTATTGAAAAATTTCACTTGAACAATGAACGAACAAATATCGTGCCAACGTATACAGGAATTCTGTTTCTAAACCAGGGTTTGGGGATTTACCCGGCGTTTTGGATTCGCGTTGTTTCTTTGCAGGCATGATGGAAACCGATGTTTGTATCGTAGGTGCAGGTCCGGTGGGCCTTTTTGCTGTTTTTGAGCTTGGGTTGTTGCGCCTCAAAGCGCACGTGATGGATACTTTGCCGGTTGTTGGGGGTCAATTAGCTGAAATTTACCCCCGTAAGCCCATTTACGACATTCCAGGCTATCCGAGCATCTTGGCCGGGGATCTCGTGGACCGACTCATGGAACAAATTGCCCCTTTTCATCCCAGTTTTGGCTTGGGCCAGAAAGTAAGAGGGTTGGAGGCGGTTGAAGGTGGTCGTTGGCTGGTGTCTAGCGAGAACGGAGACCAGGTTTTGGCAGGGGCCGTCGTTATAGCGGGTGGTTTGGGGTGTTTTGAGCCACGCAAACCGGATTTAGTAGGTTTGGAAGCTCTGGAGGGTCGCGGTGTGACCTACATGATTCGGGATCCGCAGGCTTTTCGCGGTCGCAAAGTTGTTTTGGCAGGCGGGGGCGATTCGGCCCTGGATTGGACCCTTCAATTGGTGGATGTCGCCGAGGAATTGACCTTGGTTCATCGCAGCAGCGCCTTTCGGGGGGCGCCTGAATCCGCGGCACGGGTTCAGGCATTGGCGGATAGCGGCCGCTTGCGTTTGTTGACCTCGACATCCCTCCTTTCTTTGCAAGCCAATGGGGATGGCTGGTTGGAAGCCGTGCTCGTTCAAACGCAGGGACAAGAGACCTTGAGCTTGGTTGCGGATGATTTAATACCTCTATACGGCCTAACACCGCAATTGGGCCCTATTGCCGATTGGGGGCTTGCTTTGGATGCCTCGGCCATTCAAGTCAACACCGAAACCTATCAGACCTCCGTCCCCGGGATTTTTGCGATTGGTGATATCAATACGTATCCCGGTAAACTCAAACTGATTTTGTCAGGCTTTCACGAGGCTGCACTCATGGCGCACGGTGCCTATCGGTACATCCATGGCGGGGCCAAGCCTTCGTTTAAGTACACGACTGTGACGGGCGTGAAGGGACTATAGGATATAATAAATTGTTATTAATTCCCTCATCAATCAAAATAGATTGCTCCTATGCAAGAAGTTCATCTAACGGTTACCGATGTTTCGGGAACGACCCAGGAGTTGGTATTTCCTACCGGAATGGGTTTGTCGTTGATGGAGGCGCTCAAGGGCGCAGGTTATCCCATCGAGGCTGTTTGCGGGGGAATGGCCCTCTGCGCGACATGCCGGGTGGACTGGGTAGAAGGCGCCGTTTCCGATCCAACCGAAGCTGAATTGGATATGCTGGATACCCTGCCCGATTTCCATCCAAGCAGTCGCCTGGGTTGCCAAATTCGCCTGGAATCTTTGGCTGATGGAAAAGCCACAATTCGTTTGAACCCTTCTAAAAACTAAAAGCATGTCCCAAGAATCAACCATGTTTTCGACCAGCGGGGCTCCGCGTCCTGTCGGATTGTATCCCCATTCCAGAAGAATAGGGCCTTGGATCTATTTGTCGGGTATTGGACCAAGGAGGCCGGACACCGAAGCGGCTGCCTTGGATGTTCCGGGTCTGGAGCTGGATGCCAGCGGTCGCTACAAGGCCTTTGACCTGGAAGCGCAGGTTCGCCAGGTTTTTGAAAATGTCCGTTCCGTTTTGGCTCAGCACGGAGCAGGGTTGGAGGATTTGGTCGATGTTACGGTTTTTTTGACGGACATGAAAAGGGATTTTCTCGTCTTTAACCGTCTTTACGCTGAGATCATGGGTCCCCTGGCCAACAAGCCTTGCCGAACGACCGTGGAGGTGGGTGCTCTGCCTACCGAAATTGTAGTGGAGTTAAAATGTGTTGCCTATCTCGAAAAAGGGTAGTTCTTGGCCATTGAAAAAGCCAAGTATGCAAGATATTTTTCAACGTAGTTTATCGCCGATTCGATTGCGGAGGTATTTTTTGAAGGAAGCCGGGGATAAAATATGGACATCGTCGATAAGTCCTAACACAAATCGACCAATTCCTTGCATGGAACCCACCCGGAGGTGAAGAAGCCATGAAGGGCTTTCGTTCGGGAGTACAGGGACTTCCTGCAAACGTTGGGCATGGGATGGAAATTCTTCTCGAAACAATTGGGCGCTGAGGTTGCCCAAGATGAGCTTGATTTCAATAGCTTCCGGACCCAAGGGCATGCCAAAAGGATCACGCTCAGGGCTTTGATGGAGGTGCTCATGCTTCCATGATTCGCGAAGGACGCGGACCTGACCGATACGATCCAATTTGAAGGTTTTGTTGGATGAAGCCGAAGGCTCGTAGGCCCAGACCGAGGATAAGTCTTCGCTAAAGGCGTAGGGTTCAATGTTTCGATTGCGTTCAGAGCGTGAATGGGCAGATCGATAGGCCATTAACAAAACACATTGTTTGCGACGGATGGCTTCGTGCAACAGGCTGTAAGGGGTTTCGCTGTTGTTCGTTTCTACGTCTGGCAGGACGGGGTTAGGCAGGGTGGAGAAGGAGCGCAATTTGGTGATCAGACGTTCGCGGCCCTTGGAGGGGGACGTACCGGCCATGGCCGTCAGGAGAAGGTCGGCTTCGGCTCGGTCAAAACCCAACAATTGACCGCTTTCCCGGGCCTGGCTCAATCGGAATCGTCCACTTCGTTCGTCCTGGATTAAGACAAACCCGCTTTGGTCCAGAATATCCAGGTCCCGGTAGGCCGTTCGTTTACTAACATTTTGAAGATGAGCAATCTCATCGACCCTCAAGCCATTGGCGGTATTCCATAACAAATTCAAAAGCCTGAAGAGCCGCAGGAGCTTGCCTGCGTCTGATTGCTTGAGCCCTGCTTTAGGGTTCGTCACGGAGCAGGTCTTTTTTGCCCCAGGATTCGATTTGGGATTCGGTCCA
>JAIXRA010000159.1 GCA_027485465.1 Bacteroidota bacterium
GAGCCATCAAAGAGTAATTGGGTCAACGTCAAGTTCGCATTTCCACCGTATTGGGGCTGGAATTCAAGAGCAACCGGTCCAGGAGGGGCATCGGGGTTGAACAACTGCCCGTTGGGAATGATGACTTTTTGGATAATAAAGTTGTCAGTTAAACCGTAGGTCGCGCGGATTTGGGGTAGGCCGATGGAAGTGATTTCACGAATCCTCGCGCCGGCGGATTCGATATCATCGGTTGCATTCAGTGCGCTGTGATGGTGGTCCAAGCCGTATTGGATGGCCTGGTTCAGGCTCATGGGTTGGACGTTGGTTTTGTTTGTTGTCTGCGCGCTGCTCGCGATTGATTCTAACAAGAGCAAGGTGGCCAAAAAGAATCGTGTCAAAGGGTGACTCATGGTTGGTTGGGATTGAAGATGGTTTGGGCTTTGATCCAGGTGCGTAGGCCTTTGGGGGTTGCGATGCCTCGGATAAAGACGTCTTGGATGGTTTCAAAAACCTTGGGCAAGGGTTTGTTCAAGTGACTGAAAACCAGGGGATCCAATAGTAAATTGGTGTGCTGAAGGTGCATGATGCTCACAATTTCTGCATCGATTTCCGGGCGGAATAGACCTTCGCGTTGCCCTCGTTCAATCAGGCGCTTGAAGATGCCCGCGATCTCCACCTGACGATAACATTCGAGCTCGGTCCATAGTTCCGGGTAGGATTTTTGGAGGTCAAAGAGCATCGTCGGGGTAAGGTTTCGCATTTTTTGGAGACCGGTCGCCGCCATCCGAAGGAGGTTTTCGACGGCGTTTCGGCTGCTTTGTTCCAAAGCCTGCATTTCACTGCGGTGTTCCTCCAAAAAGCTACCCAAGACACGGTGGACCAGGATTTTTTTGTCGGTGTAGTGTTCGTAGATGGTTTTTTTGGAACAGCCCAATTGCCGGGCCAGTTCGTCCATGGTCATGCTTTTGAGTCCATACCGAAAGAATAGTTCCCGGATTTGGGGGATATGTTGAGGACCTAGGGACATAAGAGGCGCGAAGGTATAGAAACTTTGAAAACCAAAAAAGTTTTTATGGTTAAATTTTTTTATCCCTAACTTGGACCATGCAATGGTCAGCATCCGAGGATTCGGAACCCGGGTTTCCCCCAATAGAGGATGCACCTACAGCTTGGCTGGACGTTCGTTCCCCTTCTGAATACGCTGCCGGACATGTTCCAGGAGCCTATTCTCTCCCGCTTCTATCGGATTCAGAACGCCATCAGGTCGGTCTATGTTTCAAGAACAGGGGATCGGCCGAGGCGGTTGATTTGGCCTGGCTCTACGTGGGGCCCAAGATTCCATGGTTGTTGCAAACCCTGCGTGTTCTTTCCGAAAAGGCGGGAATTGGGGCCAACCGGTCATGGATGGTTTATTGCTGGAGGGGTGGGCAGCGATCGATGGGGATGGAGTTGTTGGTGCGGCAGGCGGGGTATCCGGTTCAACGCTACGCGGGCGGTTACAAGGCCTGGCGGGGCCGCATGACAACGCTATGGGGACAACCCTGGCGTTGGTTTATCCTGGGTGGACGGACCGGTTCGGCCAAAACCGAGGCACTCCATGATTTGGCCGCTGCCGGACAGCAGGTTTTGGATTTAGAGGGCCTGGCCGGCCACAAAGGTTCAGCCTTTGGTAACCTAGGCGAAATTCCCCAACCAAGCCAAGAACATTTTATGAATCGATTGGCCCATGGTTTGGATGGGATGGATTTGGGAAGGCCGGTTTGGGTCGAGAGCGAAAGTCGGCAGATTGGCTCCCTGCATTTGCCCGATGAATTGTACCAGGCCATGCAGCAAGCGCCGTATTTTCGCCTGAATCGCAGCATGGATTTTAGGATACGTCATTTGTTATCAAACTACGGGGCCGCCGACCCCGCGCTCTTGCGGCGGTCTTTTTTGAAAATCGAACGAAAAATGGGTCCTCAACATTGCCAACGCGCCGTTGAATACCTGGATGCGGGGGATTTGGACGCGGCAGCCCGCTTGGCATTGACCTATTACGACCGCACCTACGATTATGCTTTTGGTCAGCGACCTTGCCCGGATTGTGCCGTGGAACTCCGAAGCGATGCCATGGGCCTGCGTTTGGTGAACCTTCTTACCAAAGCCGGTCAAAGGGTTTTTGGGAATCCAAGATCGACCGAATCATGAGCCCTATGGCAACGGAACCTTTGCGATTAACCCAGCGAACCCGGGCTTCGGGCTGCGGATGCAAGATGCCGCCTGCTCAACTCAAATCCATGTTGGAAGGATTGGAGCATGGAACGCACCCGGAGGTTTTGGTGGGCTTTGAACATGCCGATGATGCCGCGGTGATTCGTTTGCCCGGCTCCAATCAACTTTTGTTATCAACCGTCGATTTTTTTAGCCCCATCGTTGACAACCCCTACGATTTTGGCCGGGTCGCTGCTGCGAATGCATTGAGCGACATCTATGCCATGGGAGGGCGGCCCTGTTTGGCGTTGGGATTGCTGGCTTGGCCCGTGGAGGAATTGGGACTGGCTTCGGCCGCCGAGGTGATGCGAGGCGCCCAAGACCTTTGTACCGAGGAGGGGGTACCCCTTGCAGGTGGTCACAGCATCGTGGCATCGGAGCCGTTTTTTGGATTGGCGGTTCAGGGATTGGTGGCCGAGGATCATCTCAAAACCAACCGCGGAGCCCGCGCCGGCGACTTGTTGTATTTGACCAAGCCTTTGGGCAGCGGGATCATGGCCGCCGCTCTTCGGCAGGGGCTTTTGGAGACGCCTGATTACTACGGGCTTCTGGAACAATTATCGGTGGTCAATCGGGCGGGTGCTACTTTGGCCTTGCTGCCTGAAGTGCATGCCATGACCGATTTGACCGGTTTTGGACTTCTGGGCCATGCCCTCGAAATGTTAGAAGAAGGCGTCGGTTTGGAGTTGTGGACGGATCGGGTTCCTTTGTTGGTAGGTCTGGAACATTATATACAAAAGCGTATTCTCCCAGATCAATGTTACCGCAATTGGCAACATGTGGAAAGCAAGGTGCAGGGCATGCAAGGCGAGGATTTTGCTTGGCTATGCGATCCCCAAACCAACGGTGGTTTGTTGGTGGCGGTGGATCCCGATGCAGCGGTCAAAGTGGAAGCGGTGTTGGAAGCAGCCGGGGTCCGAACGGCCTGTATCGGTTGTTTCAACGAGGACCAGGAGGGAATTCGCTGCCTGAAGGCCGTACCTTCGGCCTCGACATGAGTGAAGAATCTGGATTTGATCGGTTTGGGCTGCACCCCGATGTGCTGGATGGCTTGGCGGCTATGGGCTTCAAAAAACCGAGTCCCGTGCAGGAGCAGGCCATCCCCCTGGTCTTGGAAGGGAAAGACCTGATTGCCTGTGCACAGACCGGGACCGGCAAAACGGCCGCCTTTGTCTTGCCTCTGATTGATCACCTGATTTCCCACGAAAAGCGCCATCTCAGCGCCCTCATTCTAACCCCTACCCGGGAATTGGCCTTGCAAATTGATCAGCAAATCGAAGGCCTCTCCTATTACAGTCCCATTTCGTCCATCCCGATTTACGGTGGTGGAGACGGTGCCCTCTGGGATCAACAGCACAAGGCCTTGCGTCAAGGTGCTGACCTGGTGGTGGCCACGCCGGGTCGCCTGTGGTCCTTTATGGCCACGGGGAATTTCAACTTTGATAGCTTGCGCTACCTGGTTTTGGACGAAGCCGACCGTATGCTGGACATGGGTTTTTTGGAGGATATCATGCGAATTGTTGCCCGATTGCCCAAGGACCGTCAAACCCTCATGTTTTCGGCCACGATGCCTGACCGCATTCGCCAACTGGCCGGCAGCATTCTTCGGGACCCGGCCCAGGTGAGCATCGCTGTTTCCCGTCCAGCCGACAAAATCGAACAGATGGCTTTCAAGGTGATGGACCCCCACAAATTGCAAGTCCTAACCGCTTTGTTAGCGGAATTCCCCTTCCGTTCTGCCCTGATCTTTTGTTCTTCCAAAGACAAAGTCAAGCAGCTTCATCAAACCCTGCGCAAAGCCGGGGTGATGAACGAGGCCTTTCACTCCGATTTGGACCAAAGCGCCCGGGAAACCCTGATGCGGGCCTTCAAAGCCGGTCGCTTACCGGTTTTGGTGGGAACCGATGTCTTGTCCAGGGGGATTGATGTCGATAACATAGACTTGGTGATTAATTACGATGTCCCCCCGGATCCCGAGGATTATGTGCATCGCATTGGTCGTACCGGTCGGGCCGAGCGCAATGGCCGTTCGATGACCATGGTCAACCCCATGGACCTCCGACGCTGGAAACGAATCGAAGAATTGGTGGGACGCAGCCTTCCATGGACCGAACGTCCCTTGTGTGGATGGACCGAGTCGCCGGCCAATTCAGCAGGAAGCGGTGAAAACCGAGGCGGCCGTCCGCATCGAAAGCCGGGGTATCGCCCCAACCGTACCAAGAAATAATCTTAACTGCCGCAGGCTTCGCAGGCATCCGGGTTGTCCAAGGAGCAAGCAACCTGGGCCAGGGCCTCGTCCTTGTTGAGCAAGGAAGCCGTAATGGGAGCGGACCCGACTCCTTGGGGGTCCATGCCGGGCATGGCGGCAACTTGGGCCACCGGAGCTTGCTGAACCTGCTGACTATCCAAGGTGAATTTGACCGCATTGACCGCCGCTTTGGTGCGCAGGTAGTACATCCCCGTTTTGAGTCCTGCTTTCCAAGCATAGAAATGCATGGAGGTTAGTTTGGCAAAATTGGCGTTGGGCATGAAAATGTTCATGCTCTGGCTTTGGCAGATGTAGGCACCACGCCCGGCGGCCATATCAATGATGGCTTTTTGGGAAATTTCCCAAGCGGTTTTGTAAAGGGCCTTGAGATGTTCAGGGATTTCCGGGATGTTTTGGACCGAGCCGTTTTGGGCGATGATTTTGTTTTTGAGATCCAGCGACCAAACACCGGCATCAATCAAATCCCTGAGCAGGTGTTTGTTAACCACCACAAATTCTCCGCTGAGCACCCGTCGGCTGTAGAGGTTGGACGTGTAAGGCTCAAAACATTCGTTGTTTCCTAGGATTTGGCTGGTGGACGCGGTCGGCATGGGCGCCAACAAAAGACTGTTCCGTACCCCGTGTTGGGCCACCTGGGCCTTGAGGCCGGTCCAATCCCAACGAGGACTGGGTTGAACCCCCCACATATCGAATTGAAAAACGCCTTTGGAAACCGGGGAACCCGCATACGTCTCGTAGGTTCCGTGCTCTTTGGCCAGTTCCATGGAGGCCGTCATGGCTCCAAAATAGATGGTCTCAAAAATCTCGCGGTTCAGCGCAGCAGCTTCTTCGGATTCAAAGGCATAACGCATGGTGATAAAAACATCCGCCAGACCTTGGATCCCAATTCCGATGGGACGATGCCTGAAATTGGAATTGCGGGCCTCGGGAACCGGGTAATAGTTGATATCAATGATCCGGTTGAGGTTACGGGTAATCGTTTGGGTGATTTCAAATAGGCGCTGGTGGTCAAAAGTCAAATCGGATTTGACAAAGCGGGGCAGGGCAATGGAAGCCAGATTGCAGACCGCAACTTCGTCCGCGCTGGTGTATTCCACAATTTCGGTGCAGAGGTTGCTGGACTTGATGGTGCCCAGGTTTTGTTGGTTACTCTTGCTGTTGCAAGCATCCTTGTAGAGCATGTACGGGGTCCCAGTTTCGATTTGGGATTCCAAAATGGCAAACCAAAGGTCTTGGGCCTTGATGGTTTTGCGGGCCCTCTCCTCTTTTTCGTAGCGTAGGTAGAGGTTTTCAAATTCCTCCCCCCAGCACTCATGCAGACCGGGCGCCTCGTTGGGACAAAAGAGGGACCATTCGCCGTTCTGCTCCACTCTTTTCATGAACAAGTCCGGAATCCAGAGCGCGTAGAAAAGATCGCGGGCCCTCAGTTCCTCTTTGCCATGGTTCTTTTTGAGTTCCAGAAAATCAAAAATATCGGCGTGCCAAGGTTCCAAATAAATAGCGAAAGAACCTTTGCGCTTGCCACCGCCTTGGTCTACGTACCTCGCCGTGTCGTTGAAAACCCGAAGCATGGGCACAATCCCGTTGGAGGTGCCGTTCGTTCCCTTGATGTAGGAACCGGTCGCCCGTAGGTTGTGGATGCTGAGGCCTATACCGCCCGCGCTTTGGGAGATTTTGGCGGTTTGTTTGAGGGTATCGTAAATTCCGTCAATCGAGTCATCCTGCAAGGAAAGGAGAAAGCAACTCGAAAGCTGAGGCTTGGGGGTCCCGGCATTGAACAAGGTGGGGGTGGCGTGGGTGAACCAACGCTCGCTGAGCAATTCGTAGGTATGCAGGGCCGAGGCAATGTTTTCCTTGTGAATGCCAACGGCCACCCTCATCAGCATGTGCTGAGGCCTTTCGACCACTTTGCCGTCTAATTTGAGCAAATAAGAGCGTTCCAGGGTTTTGAATCCAAAATAGTCGTACTCAAAGTCTCTTGAATAGATGATTGCTGAGTCCAGGGCTTCGGCGTGGGCCTCAATGACCTCCATGACATCGTTGGCAATCAGGGCCGCTGGGGACGAGGTTGCCGGATCGATGTAACCGTGCAAATCCCGCATGGTTTCGCTAAACGACTTTTTGGTCTCCTTGTGGAGATTGGAAATGGCAATGCGTGCGGCCAACACCGCATAATCCGGGTGGGCTGCCGTGAGGGCCGCGGCCGTTTCTGCGGCCAAATCGTCCAATTGCACGGTGCTTACCCCATCGTACAATCCGTTGATGACCTTTTTGGCCACTTCCACGGGTTGAACATGTCGGGGGTCCAGTCCATAGCACAGCCGTTCAATGCGGGTCGTGATTTTGTCGAATTTGACTTCTTCGCGTCTTCCGTCTCTTTTGAGGACTTGCATGGGCCGGGTTTTGGTGGGGTGGGCGGGTAAGGGGAGGTGGGCTGCGGCCTTGATTTAGAAATCAGCGTCGGTGGTAAAGGAGCTTTGCTGGCTGCGCTCGGCGGAAACGCCGGCTTTTTGGTACTCACCCACTCTTTTTTCGAAGAAATTGGTTTTGCCTTCCATGGAAATAAGCTCCATAAAGTCAAAAGGATTGGTCGCGTTGTAAATCTTGGGCAGACCCAAGACACCCAGCAAATGGTCGGCTACGTATTCAATGTATTGGCACATGAGGTCGGCGTTCATGCCGATCAACCGGACGGGCAGGGCATCGGTGACAAATTCTTTCTCGATTTCGACGGCGTTGGCGACGATTTGGTGAACCTGGGCCGGGTCGAGCTGGCTGGTGAGATGGCGGGTGTACAACAAGGCCGCAAAGTCCCGGTGCAGGCCCTCATCACGACTAATCAATTCGTTGGAGAATGTCAGACCGGGCATGAGTCCCCGCTTCTTGAGCCAGAAAATACTGCAAAACGAACCTGAGAAGAAAATGCCCTCGACCGCCGCAAAGGCAATGAGTCGCTCGGCAAAAGAGCCCTGGCCGATCCATCGCAACGCCCAATCAGCTTTTTTGCGAACGCAATCCATGTGATCGATGGCGTGGAAAAGGTAGTTCTTTTCGGCGGGGTCCTTGATGTAGGTATCGATCAGCAGGGAATAGGTCTCGGAATGGATGTTCTCCATCATAATCTGAAAACCGTAGAAGCAGCGGGCTTCGGGGTATTGGACCTCGTTCAAGAAATTGATGGCCAGGTTTTCGTTGACAATTCCGTCACTGGCCGCAAAGAAGGCCAGCACGTGTTTGACGAAATGCTTCTCGTCGGCGTTGAGCTTGTTTTCCCAGTCGGTCAGATCCTGGGCGAGGTCAATTTCTTCGGCTGTCCAAAAACTGGCTTCCGCCTTTTTGTAAAAATTCCAGATATCGCTGTGCTGGATTGGAAAAAGGACAAAGCGGTCTTTATTCTCGACGAGAATGGGTTCAGTCATGGGTAAGAAATTTGTCTGTTAGGCCAAAAAAGCCTTCCCGGTGGGTTGGCTTTTTCAGTACCCAAAAATTGAGAATATTTCCCTGCAATTTTCACAAAGTTTGTGGCAATTATTCACAAAGTTCGGGGATTTTTACACAAAGGTTTTTTTTAGGAATTAGTGAACAATTTCAAAGTTTTGCGACAGGGGATCCCAACGATGCCTTGCAATTTTTGGTAGGCTACAGGGTCCAAGGGCTCTTTTTAATCGTAAATTGGAGCGTAATTGTTCATTAAATTATACAAGTCCTTGATCCAATGAATTTACTCATCGCTGGTACCCTTGCGTCTCATTCCTTGAACCGTCGGCAACAAAAACACCCCAATGCGTCGAACGGACGCTTGGTTTCTCGTATGGCCCTTTGGTTAATCTCCACCTTGCTGGGCTTGGCGCCTTTGGTGGGCCATGCCGCTTCCGAAGGACGAAAAGGCGGAACCAAGCCTCCCAAGGCCCGCTACACCAAAGAACTCACCCTGCTAACCCAGTGGCTGACCGGAGATTTTGATAACACCAAACAAACAAGGGTTGACACCACGGCAGCACCGGTTGAAAGTCACATGGTCAAAATATGGGAAAATTATTTTTCGGATGCCGTTTGGATGTACGAAGAATTTCAATCCCCTCCGGGACAGGTGGTATCGCAGCGTATTTATCGGTTCAAAGATTATACCACCGGTCGTTACGAGGCCAAAGTATACACCTTGGATCAATTCGCCGATTATACCGGTGAATACAAGAATTTGAGGCCTTTTGAATCCATGACCCCGGATGATCTCAAGGACCATCCGTATTGCGTGGTTTATTTTGTGCGCAAAGGGGAAACCCGCTTTAGCGGCAGCACGGTCGGCAATGAATGCTACCTCAACCGAGGCAAGCATCACTATGTCACCAACCAATTGGATGTATATCCAACAAGGGTTTCTAGAACCGAACGAATTTTCGGTTGGGAAAATGAATTGGTAAGCGGTCCCGCTCCGGACGCCAAGGGATCCGAGCTGCGACGCATCGTGCCCCCCAAGCCCAAGAAAATCAAAAAGCCACCGGTCAAAAAACCCGCAGCGAAGAAGCCTGCCGCGAAGAAGCCTGCACCCAAAAAGTCGGGGAAGGATTCCAAAAAGTCAAGCAAGTCCAAATCCAAAGAACAACCTCTGGAGGACCCCAAGAGCGAGGCCGGGAATTAAAGCCAACGCGGGTTACCTCTCCGCGAATCAGGAACCATCGGTTTCCCAGGATGGGCGGAGCCGTTCAGAACGAGCCGCAAGCCAACGGTGGAGTTTGTAAAATAACACAAAATGCAGCAGAACTGCAAATTCCATTCCTAGCAGGTACCAAGGCCAGGGTCCAATCAAAAATGGGTTGTCCACCAAGGGCCGCTCGGCTAGGTACATGTAATTGGATCCTAACAAAAAATTCACCGTACCCATCACTGGCAAAACCAATTGGGTGTACCCAAAGATTTTGAGCCAACTGAGCCGGCGTGGCTTGAGGCCCATTCGGACCGTGGCAAACAAGCCCGCCACCAAAATACCTGCATGGCTGATGGTGTATTCAATGTGGTTGTAGAGGCTGTTGCCGTCATCCAATTCGGGGGTCAAAAAGGAGTGGAGGGCGCCTGCTCCCCAAAACAACAAGAACTCGTAAACCAAAGGATGGCCGGTCCATAGCGTTACCGCCGCCCAAATAACCGAAAAAGAACACATCTGAAGGGGCAGGCTGTTATGGGCCTTCCATTCGCCGGTCCAAGCGAGGACCCCTTGACGAAGGAGCAAATTGCCCAAAAGGATCACGGCCAAAACCCGCCCAAAGCGGCGAATTTGCCCTTCATTCCAGGTTTTGCTCAGGTGGAGGATCCCAAAAAGAGCGGCCACCAGAACCAAGTTCATGGTCAGCCAAACAGGGGAACCGGGATCAACGGGATGGTGTATTTCCAAGGCGCGGGCTTTTGATGCTTGCTAAAGTTAGCCATGCTAGCAAGACAAAAAGACCCGCAGCGATCATGGGGGCTCGGAGGTCCCATGCCACCACCACCCCTCCGATCAAGGGAGGCAGCAACTGAGCAAAGGAATTCACCGATTGATTGATGCCCAAAATTTCACCTTGAACAGATGGATCTGCCCGGTTGGAGACCAGGGAAAGCAAGTTGGGGGAGCTAAAACCCTGTCCCAGGCTGACCAAAGGGAGGATGGCATACAGCCAAACAGCCTCTGTTGGCCACAAAATCCCCAAAAAACCCAAGGCCAGGACCGGCAAACTGACCCGAAGGATGCTCTCTGGGCTGAATCGAGCCGAGAGAGGGCGGAGCAAACCCCCTTGGGTCACCGCAATCCACAAGCCCAGGTAGCCAAAGAGGTTCCCGATATCCCTTTGGCGGTAATCAAAACGTTCGATCATGTAAACCTGCAGGTACTGCGAAAAAAAATTGAATCCAAAGACCATCAGAAACGAAACCAGGAACAAACGACGCAGCGTTGGGTGACCAAAAGCGGTCCGAATTTGTCGAACGCCATCCCCTAAACGCAGGGGGCGGTGGGTTCGTTGGGCCAGGGTTTCTTTGAAATAGCGACGAATCATCCAAAGGTTCAAGGCGCTGAGGGCCGCTGCCGCCCAGAAGGGCGTTTCGTAACCCAAGGATGGGTGGTTTTGGGGATCCGAAAGCAAGCCCCCCAAAAAGGGTCCCAACACAAATCCAATACCAAAAGCAGCGCCCACCATCCCAAAATTCTTGCTCTTTTCTTCCGGTGAACTCAAGTCGGCGATCGACGAAAAGGTCACCGCCAGGTTTCCTGAACAGAAGCCCAGCATCAGCCGCCCCCCAAAAAGCAGGGGCAAGGACTCCGTGAGAATGCCTGCCCCAAAAACAAGGTAGGAGGCCATGGTACCGGCCACGGTCCAAAAAAGAACCGGTTTGCGACCGTGGCGATCGGATAGGCTACCCAAAAGGCCGGAACCCAGGAACTGAGCAAGGCTGAAACTGCTTAACAAAAAACCCAAAACCAAGGTTCGGTCTCCAAAGGCCGTGGACGGGTCCAGAAGATTTCGATTCGGGTCCAGGATCAGCGGGGTTACCACCGGGATAATGAGCCCAATGCCCATCATGTCGATGAGCGTGGTCCCAAAAATGATCCGAAGCAAGGTTTTATTCCCCGGATTGGGGGTGGTGTTACCAGGAGGCAAGGTAGGTTTCGCCACCGCTTACTTTTTGGCCAACACGGACCAGGGGTTGCGCCCCGGGGGGCAGGTAAACATCCACGCGGCTACCAAATTTGATAAAACCAAATTCATCACCTTGCTTAACCGTATCACCTTCAGCTACATACCAACGGATACGGCGGGCCAGGGCCCCGGCGATTTGACGAAACAAAACTTCCTGCCCGTTGTGAGCACGGACAACCACGGTGGTCCGCTCATTCAAGGTCGAAGATTTGGGATGCCAAGCAACCAAGTAATCGCCCGGATGATAGCGAAAGTATGAAACCACCCCGCTCACCGGATTGCGGTTGACATGGACATTTATCGGTGACATGAAAATGGAAATCTGCAAACGCTCGTCCCCAAAGTATTCCGGCTCACGAACCTTCTCGATGATCACCACCTGGCCATCGGCCGGTGCAATGATGCGTTGCGGATCGGGGACGGTGTTGCGCTGGGGGTTGCGAAAAAATTGCACAACCAGAATCGTAAGGACCCCAAAGATGATGTAGGCAATCCAAGCGGCCCAGGACGGAATGATCGTTGAACGATGAACCAACCAAGCCCCCACACCGCACAGGGTGAGGGTGGCCAAAATCAGCGTATATCCTTCGCGGTGGATCACGATAGCGATTTAGATGCCACCACGCAACTGCGTGACCTGTGCAACCTTGTCAATGGCAACCACATAGGCTGCGATGCGCATGCTGCATTGGTGTTTGAGGCTGGTTTGGTAGACCACTTCAAAGGCCTCCTTCATGTTCCGATCGGCGCGACGGTTCACCCGCTCTTCGGTCCAGAAATAACCCAATCGGTTTTGGACCCATTCAAAATAAGAAACGGTTACCCCTCCGGCATTGGCCAAAATGTCTGGAACCACCAAGACTCCTTTTTGGTTCAGGGTATCGTCGGCACTGGCAGCGATGGGCCCGTTGGCGCCTTCGACGATGAGTTTGGCCTGGATGCGCCCAGCATTTTGGGCGGTGATTTGGTCTTCCATGGCGGCGGGAATCAAAACATCCACCGGTAATTCCAACAATGCTTCGTTGGAGATGGGTTCAGCTCCGCCAAAACCGGCCAATTGATGTCCGTTGGCCGCGCTGTAGGCCATGGCCTCTTGAATATTAATGCCGTTGCTGTTGTAATAACCTCCAGTAACATCCGATATCGCCAGGATTTTGAGGCCTTGTTGCTCCATGAGTTTGGCCGAGATGGAACCCACATTGCCAAAGCCCTGGACCGCACAGGTTGATTTGAAGGGATTCAGTCCCATTTTGAGCATGGCACTGCGTGCAGCCACCATGACCCCACGCCCGGTTGCTTCGACCCGGCCTTTGGAACCACCCATGACCAGGGGCTTTCCGGTGACGACCGAGGGAGAGGAATATCCGACCAAGCGGGAGTATTGATCCATAATCCAGGCCATTTCGCGGGGGCCCGTTCCCATATCCGGTGCTGGGATGTCTTTTTCGGGACCAAAAACATCAATCATGGCGCGGGTATAGGCACGTGTTAGGCGCTCCAATTCACCGACTGACATGGACCGGGGGTCGCATTTGACCCCGCCTTTGCCACCCCCAAAAGGAATGTTCGAAACGGCGCATTTCCAGGTCATCCAAGCCGCCAGGGCTTTGACTTCGTCCAGATCAACATCCAGCGAATAACGAATTCCTCCTTTGGCCGGGCCCAGGTTGATGTTGTGAACAACACGAATTCCCTCAAAAATCTGAATGGTGCCGTTGTCCATCGAAACCGGTAAGTTGACAATGACTTGCTTGGCCGGTGACTTGAGGACATTGTAGAGACCCTGATCCAGGTTAAGAATTTTGGCTGCCCCGTCAAAGCGGGACATCATGGAATCAAATGGGTTTTCGTGAACGGGGGCCGACTTATTCTCGGACATAAACAAGAGTTTAGGTGAAAAAAAAAGGAGGGGTAGGAGCCAAAGGCCCGCCAAAAATAAGGTTCAAACC
>JAIXRA010000149.1 GCA_027485465.1 Bacteroidota bacterium
CTTGTGGCCGTCTCACGGGTCGAAGCCCAAACGACCACGCTTACCTTCAGCCACGGGGGGATGAACCGAACGGCCCAAGTCTATGTGCCCAGTGGCGCCCAACCATCGGATTCCTTGCCCCTGGTCCTGGTTCTCCACGGGTTTACGCAGAGTGGAACCACCATGCTAAACAGCGCAGGATTCAATGCCATGGCCCAGCAATACCGGGCGGTTATTGCCTATCCCAACGGGGTCAATGCGGGTTGGAACAACCAGAGTGGAATGCCCGGGGCCTCCACCGCGGATGATGTGGGCTACCTTTTGACCTTGGCCGATAGCATCCGTGCTCGATGGGGCACCCGTTACCACCGCCTTTTTAGCTGTGGTTTCTCGGCCGGTGGTTTTATGTCGTACCGATTGGCCTGTGAACGGCCCGATCGCTTTGAAGCGGTGGCTTCGGTGGCCGGAACCATGAGCGCGAATGCCTTTGCGGCCTGCCAAGGCCCGCCATTACCGCCCTCGTACCACGTTCGTCTGATGCACATCCACGGGACGGCAGATGGGGTGGTTGGCTATGCGGGGGGCAATGGCAATGTCTCTGCAGAGCAATGCGTGCAGTCTTGGGTCAGTCGGGCCCAGTGCCCCAGCCAGCCTGTGGTCCAAACCATGCCGAATGTCAATACCTCCGACGGTTCTACGGTTGAAGAGTTCCTCTACGCGCCTTGTGCACCGTTGGGCCCCGTGGGGACATCCGGTGCAGGCCGCCCAGGGCAGGTTGTTTTCTTGAAGGTAACGGGGGGTGGGCATACATGGCCTGGCAATACTGCGCCTTTGTTTGGATTGGGGAATGTGAACAGGGATTTTCAAGCCACCGCTCGGATCATGGATTTTTTCCTGGGGACTGGTGCAACGGCAACCAACCCTGAGCCGCCGAATCTTCCCCAAAAGAACCCAACCTGGGTCGAGGTTTTGGCTGGATTGGCCGAATCCAAGGACCCATGGGAGGGCCTATGGGATTCGTGGGGCCGCAAATACCCGGTGAACAGGTTCGGTCCCCTGGACCCCGTCGCAGGACCCTGGCTGACCCGGTTTCAGGGCCAAACCAAACAATGGATTATTCTGCCCAAATGAAATATGTTCTCCTAGGCCTCTTGGCTGGTTTGTTCAGCCAAAGCCTTGCTCAAAGCCCCGTCTTTCATGCGCCGCCCACCTGGTCCAAGGGGGTTGTTTGGTACCAGATCTTCCCGGATCGCTTTTGGAACGGCGACACACTCAACGATCCACCGTTGAGGGCCCAGCAAGACGCCTGGCCCCACGACACCTTGAATCCCTGGAACCTGCATCCATGGACTTCGGATTGGTACAAAATGCAACCATGGGAAAAGTCCAACGGGAAAGATTTGTGGTATAACATAACCCGAAGGAGATACGGCGGTGATTTGGCGGGTATTTTGCAACGATTGGATTACCTTCAGGATTTAGGAATTCAAGCCATTTATTTGAATCCTATTTTTTATGCCCCCTCTCATCATCGTTACGATGCCTATGTTCTGCACCATGTGGATCCTTATTTGGGCCCCAATCCTGCGGCGGACCTGGCTCTGATGGCGAACGAAAAACCCGACGACCCGTCCACGTGGCATTGGACCAGCGCCGATACGTTGGCGCTTCATTTGGTCGGTGAGGTGCACCGACGTGGAATGCGAATCATTTGGGACGGGGTTTTTAATCACATGGGTGTGGGGAATCCTTTTTTTGTGGATGTTGTTCAAAAACAGCAGTCTTCGCCTTACGCGGATTGGTTTGAAGTTGAGCAATGGAGGGATGTGGATTCGGGCAAAGCCTTTCGTTACAAGGGCTGGTTTGGGATTCAGGATCTCCCTGAATTCAAAGAGAATCAGAACGGCTTGACTGCAGGTCCGAATCAATACGTACTCGATATAACACAACGCTGGATGCGGCCTAGCTGGTCATCGTCTGTGCATCCCAAGGACTCCATTTCTTTGGGGATTGATGGTTGGAGGTTGGATGTTGCGTTCTGTGTTGCGCATCCATTTTGGAAGCGCTGGTCTTCTCGAGTTCGAGAATGGAATCCGGAGGCTTACCTCACAGCTGAAGTGATTGATGAGGCGCCCAAGCTCAAGCCGTATCTACGAGGGGATGAATTTGATGCCGTGATGAATTATCCCTTTGCATTTATTGCCAGTGAATACCTGATCAACGACCGCAACCGGCCTTCCACCACGGGTTTTCAAAATCAAATGGATGACCTCATCGAGGTTTTTGGCTATAATCGCTTTCTTTCGCAACAAAATCTGTTCGGCAGCCACGATGCCAATCGATTGGCCTCTCATATCGTTAACCGAAACTTTGCTAAATACGCAGAATGGGGCACCTATTTCGCGCTTTCCAAGGCCTCCAATCCGGCCTACAATACCCGAAAGCCAATTGGTTTGGAATCCAAAATACAGGCGCAATGGATGGTGTTTCAGCTCACCTTTCCAGGAGCTCCTATGTTGTATTACGGGGACGAAGTTGGGATGTGGGGCGCCAATGATCCCGATTGTCGGAAGCCGATGCTATGGCCTGAGCTGAAGTTTGAAGATGAGTGGCATCGACCTGACCAAAGCCTGTACCCCCAAGCTCAGGTTGTTCAATTGGATACGATCCTGCTTCAATTAACCAAAGACCTTCTTTCCTTACGAAAAACGCATAAAGTCCTGCGAGATGGTTCTTTGCGCTGGCTTCGGCCCAAGGATAATAAAGATATCTTGGGTTATGAACGGCATAGCCCTGCGGGCGGGCAGATCATGGTCTTTTTGAATCCAACCGATCAAGCCCAATCTTTTAGCGGTCGTCCTTTTTTTGGTAAAGCCTATGCGTGGCCATTTTCCGGTGTTTTCGAAAGCGATACCGGAGATTTTCATCTGCCACCTCGCGGTTATGTGCTTTTTCAACCCCGGTAACCTATGGACAAGACCCCCTCAAATACTCAAATGCCCAGGATCGCTGAACATCGTTTGACTTACCAGGTTGGTGCGGTGGAGGACTTTGGAGATCATGCGGTTGCAATGCTCCAGAAGGCCCGACACGTTTGGGCTTCGGCGTATGCTCCCTATTCAGGCTTTCATGTCGCGGCTGTTGTTTTAACAAGGGATGGCTCGATGTTAGCGGGGACCAACCAAGAGAATGCCTCCTATCCTGTAGGAATTTGTGCCGAGAGGGTGGTTTTAAGCGCTCTTTCGTGCCAAGAAGGTGGCGGCGAGGTGGCAGCTATGCTGGTTTTGGCAGGTCGAAAATTGGAGCCTCAGGGGGAATGGATGTCCGGTTCAGGTAAACCCGTTGCGCCCTGTGGAATGTGTCGTCAGGCCCTCATGGAACAGATTAAACGGCAAAAATCTGATTTTCCCTTGTATTTGGCGAGTCTTCAAGGGGAATTTTGGGTTATTGAAGCAGCCTCGGATCTGTTACCCTTGGCTTTTTATGAATTTTAGGTCATCTGTGATCGGGATATCCATGGAACAATGTTACCCATTGGCCTTTGGTTTTGACTAAACGCTCGGTTTAATTTCAAGTTAATAGAAGAGTGGGCGTTTTTTGGCTCAAAATGAGCGATTTTTGAAGGAATAATTTTTTCTACGATGAGACGACTTTTAATGATTTTGGCAGTGGTTTTGGGATGCATGACAGCCCAGGGTCAAGTGGTGGTGGTTCAGGGCCAGGTATCCCAAAACTTGGGTTCCGTGGCTATACCTATGCCAGGACAAGGGGTTACCATCCAGGTAGGAGTTGGTAGTACAACTACCACCCTAACCGATTCGACTGGTTTTTATTCGGCCGTTATTGCCTTGCCTGTTCTAAGTCCAAACGCCATCATCCAGGTTTCCACCCTTTGTCCGACCGGTGGTATGTTGGTTCAATCGGCTCCGTTGAGTCCAGCCACCTCCACTTACCAAATTGATCTGGCATGCGGGTCCGGTGGTGGGGGAGGAAATGCCATGGTCTCGGTTAGCGGGGTTTTGCAATGGCCATCAGGACCTGCTACATCGGGGCAACCGGTACAATTTTTTGACGCCAACTCGACAACTCCATTGGGAGTGGCATTCACCGGTGTTGGAGGCTTTTTTTCGGATACCCTTAGTCTTCCCTTGGGCACCTCGGGTTCGCTGAACCTGAGGGCATCGGCATCTTGTGGGAATGGCGCCATGGTTTGGGACACCGTAACGGTCTCGACCTCGGCTCCTTCAGCTTTTTTTCAGCTTTTATGTTCGTCATCACCGGCTACCCAAGTCACCGTTCAGGGTACCGTTCTTGGTTCAGGTGGGGCGCCGGTTATCGGTTCCCTTGTTCGAATCAGCCTCGTCAACTCGGTCACCGTCTCCACCTTTACGGATTCGGTGGGTTTTTATTCGGCACCCCTCCAAATACCCGCCTTTTTGCCAATTAATACCATTACCGTCATGGCATCGTGCAGTTCACCAACCGGGCCTGGCTCTACGGTGACCGGTACAACCACCTACACAGCCGGAACTTCCTCTTACACCGTCAATTTGACCTGTGGCACCGGAACCCGGGTTTTAATCGTTTCGGGGACTTTGGTGAATTCCTCCGGCCAGGGTCAGGCGGGTCAGTCTGTTCAGGTTTTTTTGAATCAGTTTACCACACCATCAAGAACCCTGGTCACCGATGCAAGCGGCAATTTTGCAGATACCCTAACCTTGGGTGCTAGTTCGGGTTTTGTCTATGCTCGAGCAGCTTGTGCATCCAACACATCTTGGGCATCGGACACTTCAGCCTACAATACGGCCTCGTTTGGAGTGAGTCTTAGCCTCCAATGCGGCCCTCCGTCCGGTCAGCACCGGGTTGTCGGTCGAATTACCGGATACCAATCCTCTGGGCCCTTGGCACAAGACACTTTGGCGCTGGTTGTGATTCGAATTGTTCCCCCTGGTCAGGGACAGGTACCGGGTTGGACCACCATTGATACGGTATACTTGTTGGATAGTGCTGGTACCGCGTTCTTTCAACTAACGCTCCCTTCCGGTAATTACAGCCTTTTGGCGCGATTAATGTCCGGGTTGGCCTCTCAGTATGCCCCGACCTACTACGGGGATACCACAACTTGGTCTGCCGCAGATTCCTTTCTATTGCCTGGGAATCCAACCGCTTTTTTTAACATCAACCTAAGTCCCAACACCAGCGGTGGAGGAACGGGCACGATTGGTGGAGGTGTGGCGGGTAATTTGCCCCGACTCAGCGGGCCGTTAACGGGTATTCAGGTTCAGCTTTTGAACGCCAACGGTACGGTGCCCCTGTCTTTCCGACGCTCAACCACGACGGGTACCACCGGTGCCTTTCAGTTCTCTGGACTTCCATGGGGATCCTATTTGCTCCGATGCGAGCACCCGGGGATGCATTCGGTCACCGTTCCCGTGACACTAAGCGCCCAAAATCCATCCCACCAGAGTACCACCTTTAGTGCCGGTACCACCGGGTTTATGGTAACCTCTTCGGTAAGGAATCTGCTGGGTGGCCCAAGGTCCACGCTCATGCCGAATCCGGTTCGCGCTGGACAAAGCTTGCATTGGTTGATCGAGGAAGAGGATGGGATCGTCCTCCCTGGCGGGGAGAATTCGGTTGTTACGTGGGAAATCACGGATTTACAGGGCAAAATCCACGGCCAGGGCTCTAGGATGGAATCAGTTGAAACCCCCAGCCGTAGCGGATTGGGAGGGACCCTGAGCTTGGAAGGGATCGCCCCCGGCATCTACCTTCTACGCGTCCAGAGGCCTTTGGGTTCTGCCCTTCAGGGCCGTTTCTTGATTCTTCCTTAGGGAAGGGATAAGCTCCCCAAGGGTTATCTTTGCTATCCTTTTGGCAAAAATGTTCACCCGGATTTCTTTTCGATCGGTAACGACCTCCCTGGGCATGGGGTGCCTGGCATTGAGCCTGCTTTGGCTAAGCCTGGCAGCCTCTGGTTCGGTTGAATCTGCTTCATACAAGGAGTTTTCGACGATTCCAGATCCAGCGGTGACTCCCGAAGGTTCAGGACAGGAACACTCAGAAGAGAATCAAGCCTTCTTTCAGCCCTGGCATCATCAAGGCACCCAAGCGGGATTGGATGAACAGGGATTGAAAGATGCCGATCCGTTGGAGGGTCCGAATGGATGGCGGGTTTCCTTTTCTTTTACAAGGTTTTTCCAAGTTGAATTATCTGAAAAATTGCTTGTTGCGCTGTTCAAGGGCAAAGGCAATTTAGGTTTTGGCAGGGCCCCCTAAGGACCTATCCTAGCCGTTTCGGATGCCTTTGCTGGGGTCTAGCATTCGAAAAACGCCCCTTCTTCGATTGTTTAATTTAAATTTTTATTTGTTATGAAAGCCCAAGGAGCTGTGCGGTGGTTTGCCGCTTTGTTTGCACTTATTTGTATTTATCAACTCAGTTTTACCTGGATTGCATCCAATGTTGAGAAAAAAGCCAAGGCTTATGCCAAAGGCGACGAGGCCACGGAGCGTCGTTACCTCGACTCCATTGCAGACCAGGAAGTTTTTAATTTTCTCTGGCTCAAGAAATTCACCTACGCTGAAGTCCGGGACCAAAAGTTGAACCTGGGCTTGGACCTTCAGGGTGGGATGAACGTGGTCATGGAAGTCGAAGTTCAAGATGTTATCCGGGCCCTCAGCAACCAAAGCAAGGACCCCGGTTTTAACCGAGCCATGGATTTGGCAACTCAGCGTCAAGCGAGTTCGCAATCTGATTTTGTGACCCTCTTTGTTCAGGCCTACCGCGAAGTGGCTCCCAACAACCGATTGGCCAGCATTTTTGCAACCCGCGAGAATCAGGGTCGGGTCAATTTTGATGCCACCGATGAGGAAGTGATCGAAGTGATCCGTGCCGAGGCCGAGAGCGCCATCGATCGTTCGTTTAATATCCTGCGCACCCGTATTGACAAATTCGGGGTTACCGCGCCCAATATCCAGCGTCAACAAGGTTCCGGTCGAATCAATATCGAGTTGCCCGGGGTGGATAACCCAGACAGGGTTCGCAAGCTCTTGCAGGGGACTGCGAAGCTGGAATTCTGGGAAACCTTCGAAGCAGCCGAGGTTTTGGACCGAATGGTCGAAATCAATAAATACCTGGCGGCAGAAACCAAGTTGGGTACAACAGCCAAAACCGACACCACGCTATCGGGTTCTTCATCAACCACTGCGCCAGGTGATACGGCCGCTCCTTCGGACAACGCTCTGATGCAAAATTTGGCCGCAGCCGATACCTCTGCCGCGGGTGATACCTCTGCCGCAGGACTGGCGCGCACCCGTCAAGAGAACCCCTTGTTCGCGGTTTTGATGCCAGCTATTTTCCAAGACAAAGACGGCAGTTCCAAGGTTTCCCAAGGCCCTGTGGTGGGTACCTCGGCAGCCAGGGATACCACGTTGGTCAATGCTATGTTGGCCCGCCCCGAAGTCCGAAACTTTATGCCCCGCAACCTGAAGCTCCTTTGGACGGTGAAAGGCCGTGGTGATGGTAACAAATTCTTTGATCTGATCGCGCTCAAGAAGCGTGGAAACGAGGACAAGGCTGGTTTGGAAGGCGATGTGGTGACCGATGCAAGGGAATCCATTGATCCCTTTGGGAAGGTCGAAGTTTCCATGACCATGAATGCCGAAGGCGCCAAGCGTTGGAGAAGGATGACCGCTGACAATATTGGTAAGTCGGTGGCCATCGTATTGGATGACTATGTTTACTCGTTCCCGACCGTGCAGTCCGAAATCTCCGGGGGGATGTCTTCTATTTCTGGCAATTTCACCACCGAAGAGGCCAAGGACTTGGCCAATATATTGAAGGCGGGTAAATTGCCTGCCCCGGCTCGCATTGTCGAAGAAGCGGTCGTGGGACCTAGCCTTGGTAAAGAAGCGATTCAAAGTGGGTTGTGGTCCATTGTCTTGGGACTTTTGTTGGTGCTCGTTTTTATGGCGGTTTATTACGCGGGTTCCGGTATGATTGCCAACGCCGTACTCTTTGTGAACATATTCTTCATCTTTGGGATTTTGGCCTCCCTTCAGGCCGTCCTTACCCTGCCCGGTCTTGCCGGTATTGTCTTGACCATTGGTATGGCGGTTGATGCAAATGTTCTAATTTTTGAAAGGATACGTGAAGAGCTGGCCCGTTCCAAGAGCATGCGACAGGCTGTTTCCGATGGTTTTTCCAACGCCTATTCCTCCATTATTGACGCCAACGTCACCACGATCTTGACGGGTATTGTATTGTACGTCTTTGGTTCGGGCCCAATTCGGGGTTTTGCGACTACGTTGATTGTGGGCATCTTGACCTCGCTGTTTGCGGCTTTGTTTTTGTCTAGAATAATTATGGAATACTATGTTGCCAAAGGCAAAACCATTTCATTTGGCAATGCCTGGTCGTTGGGGTTATTCAATAATTTGAATTACGATTTTCTTGGCAAAAGAAGGTTGTGGTACGGGGTTTCGCTGGTTGTGATTGTTGCCGGCCTTGTTTCCATGGCGACTCAGGGCTTTAATCTGGGGGTGGATTTCAAAGGAGGCCGTAGTTATGTGGTCGCCTTGGACAGCGATCGGAATGCCAGCGAAGTAAGAACCGCCCTGGCGCGTGAATTTGGTTCTGCACCGGAGGTGAAGACCTTTGGGGGCGATCGTCAGTTCAAAGTCACGACCACCTACAAAATCCAGGATAACAGCGAAACGGTGGATCTGGAAGTGGAAAATAAATTGTGGGAAGGTTTGAAGGGTTTTTATAGCCAGGCCCCTGATCAGGCGAGTTTCAAGAATCAATTCCTCATGAGTTCCCAGAAGGTCGGTCCAACCATCGCGGATGACATCAAGGCCTCGGCGATTTGGTCCATTCTTTTTGCCCTCATTGCGATTTTTGTCTATATTGTTATCCGCTTCCGCAAGTGGCAATACGCCTTGGGTGCCACGGTAGCTCTGGCGCACGATGTGCTCGTTGTTCTGGCCGTGTTCTCGCTGGGTTGGAAATGGATGCCTTTTTCAATGGAAATTGACCAGGCCTTCATAGCGGCGATTTTGACCATTGTGGGTTACTCCATTAACGATACCGTGGTTGTCTTTGACCGACTGCGTGAAGATTTGGCGGACCGCAAACTAACAGCTGACCTCAAAATCATGAACGGAGCTCTTAACACCACCCTTAGCCGTACGCTTATTACGGCGTTTACGACGGTGATTACGGTGGTGGTCTTGTTCCTGTTCGGTGGGGATGTCATCAAGAGTTTCTCCTTTGCCATTCTCTTGGGTCTGATTGTGGGTACCTATTCATCCATTTTTACGGCCTCCGCTTTGGTTTTGGATACGGTGAAATGGGTTGAGGGTCGTTCCAAAGCCAAATAATTCAAGCGTAGGACGAACCCGTGATGGCGTTTGACCAAAAGGAATCGTGGACCCCTGCTGATCTGGAATCGGCAGGGGTTCTCGATTTTAAGGCAGCCCAGGCCGTGGAGGGCTTTTTGACCGGTCTGCATGCCAGTCCCCATCATGGGTTTTCGGTTGAATTTGCAGAACATCGACTTTTCAACACCGGGGAATCCACCCGCCACCTGGATTGGAAACTTTTGGCCCGGACAGATAAGTTCTTTACCAAACGTTACGAAGAGGAAACCAACTTGAGGGCACATCTTTTGGTGGATGCCTCGGCCTCTATGTTCTATCCGGCCATAGGGACCAGCAAATGGGAATTTTCACTTCGAACGGCTGCTGCCTTGACTCATGTTTTTCGTCGCCAGCGGGATGCTTACGGGTTACTTCTTTGCGATTATCAATTACGCCGTTTGGTCAGGCCTGGATTGGGCAAATCGCATCATCACACGGTGATGTTGCATCTCCAAAAAGCGTTGAGCGCAAGATCCGAGGATTATGGAAAGAAAACGGCCTTGGTCGAATCACTCCATGAATTGGCCGAAACCATGCCATCCAGGAGCCTCCTTTTGGTTTTCAGCGATTGTTTTGAGCCTGGTTTGCAACCCGATGCCTTGGTTTCGGCGTTGCAGCATTTGCGTTATAACCGACACGAAGTTTTGTTATTTCAAGTTTTGGATCAAAAAACCGAGGCCCGTTTTGAATGGAATCAAGGCCCGTACCGTTTGGTTGATCCCGAATCCGGTCAGGAAATGAAGTTGAATCCTTCCGAATACCGGGAGGCCTACGTGCAGGCCTACAAGGACTTTACAACAGAATTACGTTTGCGCTGTGGTCAACTCAAAATTGATCTGGTCGAGGCGGATTGCCAAAACGGATTTGGTGACGTACTAGAAGGGTACCTACGTCAACGGTCCAAGCGATCCCGGTAACGTTGGGCCCAGGCGTCGACGCCAACGGCGCCGATGAGGAGGAGCGTGCCCCCATAAAAAGCAGGAGACATTTGTTCGCTGTTGCGGAACAGCAGCCAACCCAGAAAAATCCCGTACACCGGCTCCATGTTAACCGATAACACAAAACTAAAGGGGTCAATACGACGCATCAGCCGAATGCTGGCCACAAAGGGATAACAGGTACAGACCAAGGCCAGCAGTCCCAACCAAAACCAATCGCTCACGGTTGGAATTTGCCAGGGCCATAGGGAGGTTGTGTTCGTGCCATCCAGGCCGGGTAACAACGGACCCATTTGAGTTTCCAAAAGCATCCAAGCCGAAACGCCCAGCCAGCCCCCGAACATTTCCCAAAAGGCCACCCGAAGGGGTTCTTCAACCTGCGTAAAGCGAGCATTGATAATCGCAAACCAAGCCGCCAACAAGGCCGATAAGCAGGCAGTCCACCAAGCGAAAGCCGGAAATTGCTGAACTCGGGTCAAAAGGAGCATGGCGACGAGAGCCACCATCGACAAAAGCCATTCGCGTAATTCGGGTTTCTTACCTGCATACAATGCTTTGAGCATGCTGGCCCAAAACGAGGAGGTTGCCAAGCCCGCCAAGGTCAATGAAACATTGGAGATTCGAATGGCATGGTAAAAAGTGACCCAATGGGCGGCAATGATGAGGCCGGTGGCCATCATGGGAAGCACGGTGGTGGTGGGCACGCGTAGGGGTACCCGGCGGTAGGCCGCCCAAGCCCCCAGCAGCAGTCCGGTGATCGCTACTCGGTTCCAAACGAGGTTGAGGGCCTCGACCTGAATCAACTTCCCCAGAATCGCGGTAAAGCCCCAAATAAACACAATAAAGTGCATTTCGGCCAGGGCCAGGACCTGGGAGCCTTTGGCAGGTAGGCTGAAGCCTTTTGACATGATGGTTAGGAATTTAGCGGGGGGCCTTGCGATAGAGGTAGGCCGTTGCCAAACCAAAGAGGAGATTGGGTGTCCAAGCGGCTAACAACGGCGATAAATTTCCTTTGACGGCAAACGTGAGGCTAAATCGTTGCATAACAATAAACGCAAAACAAAGACCCAACCCCCAACCCAAGGCCGGTCCCATCCCTCCTCGTTTTTTTTGGGTGGATAGACTGAGTCCCATCATTGTAAAAATCAGGGCCGAAAAGGGAATGGCAAGCCTTGAATAATGTTCCACCCAAAAGGCTTCGGTCGGTTCACTGCCTTTGCGTTCGAGTTCCCGAATCGTCGCCAATAACTCATGGCGATCCAACAGAAAAGCATCGGCTGCCAACG
The DNA here is from genome assembly GCA_027485465.1 of Bacteroidota bacterium. Lineage (GTDB taxonomy): Bacteria > Bacteroidota > Bacteroidia > UBA7662 > UBA7662 > SYHX01. Next base: position 11,624 of record JAIXRA010000149.1, read on the forward strand.
AAGTGCCAAAGTCTTCGGGTTTGAAGCCTGTTTTTCGGAACAGGGTGTCGAATTGACTTACCTTCATTTGATTGTTTTTCCAAGATTTCTGGGTCACCTGGGTGAGCATCCAGCACTGGCAAGATGCTTTCCAAACCAGTCGTTCGGCGCTTAGACGGCTGATTAACTGTCCTCCAACAAAGCGATCCATGGCCAATCGGTAACCCGTGCTATCACCGTGGGAATACGATTCCAAATAGACCAGGCGACCCGGAGCAGTCTGCAAGTGCCTGTGCCTGGTATGGCTGTATCCCGGATCCCGGAGGTATTGGCTTTCGAAACGGATTCGAGCTCGGTTGGAAGGGGGTAAAACGAAATTGCTTAACACGTAGTTGAGTCCGCCAATGAGTAGGGCAGCCCCCAAAAAAGGCCTGCTAATTCGGCCAAAGGACCAACCTGCATTGAGTAATGTTATGATCTCATTGCGCTGAGCCAAACGCGCTCCCGTAAAAATGACAGCGATGAATACAAACAGGGGACTCAGCAAATTGGCGTAATAGGGTGTAAAGTGGACATAGTATTCATTCCAAACCTGGTACACCCCCAATGAATGCTTCAAGAACCCGTCAAGTTTCTCCGTTAGGTCAAATACAATGGCAATCAATACAAACAGGCCGAGGGCTCCTGCATAATTGACCAGGTACATTCGCCCCAAATAGCGATCGATTTTTTTCACGTGGGGGGGTGTAACAGGCTACTGGTCTATTTGGACAGGCCCTATTTGACGCATCAGTCGTTGAATTTTGGATGCCCTTCGTCGGAGGTAGGCCGTCGGTTGCGATGGATTGCGTTGGCGCGGATTGGGGAAGGCAGCGACCAAGAGGGCGGCTTCACGCTTGGTGAGCTGAGCCGCCGGCTTCTTGAAGTAATGCTGAGCCGCCGCCTCGGCCCCATAGATTCCCGGCCCCATCTCAATGCTGTTAAGGTAAACCTCCATAATGCGCCGCTTGGGCCACAACCATTCGATGGTCAGGGTGAAATAAACCTCCAAGCCCTTGCGCAAATAATTCCGGGCTGGCCACAAAAAAACATTTTTGGCGGTTTGCTGCGAGATGGTCGATCCTCCAAGCTTTTGTTTCTTTCCGCTTTGATTCCGTCGATAGGCCTTTTGAATCGCGTCCAGGTCAAAGCCGTTATGGCTCATGAAGTGTTGGTCTTCGGCGGCAACGGCAGCCTGGACCAAATGAGGGGAAACCTCTTCGATAGGTACCCAATCCCTGTACCAACGATGGTCCTGGTCAGGTTGAGGCTCCTCCAACAAGCGCAAAACCATGAGAGGGGTCAGAGGGACCGGAATCCAACGGTAGAGAAGGGTAAGTCCCAGGGTACTCAACCACAAGACCAGCAGGAATCGAAGAATTTTCCCCAGCATGCACCAAAATTAAGCCTCTTGGCCTCGGGTAGCAAACAAACCCTTCGTCTGTGTTGTTTTTCAAAGTAGTTTAGCCCCATGAGATTGTTTCACCGATGGATGAGGAAGCGCGCTTGGACCGTGTCTTTGGTAATTCTGGGTTCTTTAGGGCTGGCTTCTTATCTTTTTAGCTGCGTCCAAGCCGCCTCACCCCCCACCGCAACAATGAATTTTTATCAGTTAAAGGCCCAGGATCTCGAAGGTAAAACCATTTCTTTCGAGGCTTTTCGTGGCCGAAAGGTCTTATTGGTCAATACAGCTACCGGTTGCGGATTGGCTCCCCAATTGAAGGACCTGCAAAATCTTCAGAATCGTTACAAAGGACGGTTGCTCGTGGTTGGGATTCCAACCAATGATTTTATCGGGCAGGAGCCTCTGAGCGGGGCCCAAATCGGTGAACATTGCCTTCGCAATTACGGTGTTGAATTTTTGATCCTGGCCAAAGGGACCCTCCGTGGGTCCAACAAGGATCCGGTGCTGGAATGGTTAACATCCAAGCAACTCAACGGTGCCTTTTCCACCCGAATTTGGTGGAATTACCAGAAGTATCTGGTTGACGAAAAGGGGCGATTGGTCGATTGGTTTTTGCCTTGGACATCGCCGAATTCATCGCGTTTGATACGTCAAATCGAAAAGCCTTGAGGGAGCCTGCATTCCCTGGCCACGCCCCGGAATTCCGGGCGAAGGTTCAACATAGGATTCGTCAGGGTTGGGGTTTGGGCCTGGCTGCTTTGATTATGTTGGCTTGGGCGGGGCTTCTTGTGGGGGGCTGCAGCGTCTCTTGGTCCTGGTCCGATCCTCTGCTGTGGGTTTTGATGGCCTTGCAGACCTTTTTGTTTACCGGGCTTTTTATCACGGCTCACGATGCCATGCACGGGACGGTGAGCCATCGTCCCGCTTTGAATCGCCTTGTGGGCCGTCTCTGCCTGTGGGCATTTGCCTTTAATTCCTGGTCTCGAATGTTGCCAGAACACCACCGACACCATCGCTTCGTAGGAACCGAGGAGGATCCCGATTTTGGCCCGCCCCGTTTTTTGCCTTGGTTTTGGAAATTCATCACGTACTACGTCCGTTGGACCCAGGTTTTGTTATGCGCTGTTTTGTTTAATTTGCTCAAAGCCAAAGGGGTTGACCCAACATCAATGCTCCAGTTTTACATCGTTCCGTCGATTGCGGGCCTATTACAGCTTTTTTATTTTGGAACCTACCTTCCGCATTTGAGTGACCCAGCCAACGGTCTTGTTCCAGACAATGAACACCGGTCCAGGAGCCAGCCCGCCAATCACCTTTGGGCCTTTTTGACCTGCTATTTTTTTGGGTACCACTGGGAGCACCACGAAGCTCCGGGGATTCCTTGGTGGCAGTTGTACCTAACCAAACATCATCCAACACAACCTAACCATGAATCGTATTCCTAATTCGAAGCCTATTTGGGGCCTGATCCTGCTGCTATGGGTCCTCTTGGGAGGGGCCGCGCCAACAGCCTACGCCCAAAAGGGAAAAATCACCGGGAAGGTCCGGGATGCTTTATCCGGGCAACCCATTGGTTTTGCCAACGTGGTTTTGGTGGGTACAACGCGAGGGACGACCACCAACGAGCAGGGCGTTTACACCATTGATGGCTTGGATCGTGGTTTTTACAATGTGACGATTTCTTTTCTCGGGTACAAGCCCAAGACTTTTTTTGAAATACAGGTCAGCGATGCCCGCGTTGCGCTTTTGGATGTTGAATTGGAGAGCGATAGCCGCTTGTTGCAGGCGGTCGAGGTGCAGTCTTCGGCTTTCTCAAGGACCGAGGAAAGCCCTCTCTCCTTGCGAAATATTGGAGTTGCTGAAATTCAACGCAATCCCGGGGGGAACCGGGACCTATCCAAAGCCATCCAATCCCTTCCTGGGGTCTCATCGGGGGTTAGTTTTCGAAACGACATTGTAATCCGCGGGGGGGCTCCGAACGAAAATCGCTTTTTTTTGGATGGAGTTGAGGTCCCTGTCATCAATCACTTTGCAACCCAGGGGAGTTCCGGGGGGCCGGTCGGGATTATCAATGTCGACATGATTCGGGAGGTTGATTTTTACTCCGGGGCCTTTCCTGCCAACCGGGGGAATGCCCTCAGCTCGGTCTTTGAATTTCGCCAAAAAGATGCCCGTACCGATCGGGCTGCTTTCCGATCCATCGTTGGCGCCAGCGATATCGGACTCATCGCCGAAGGCCCCTTGGGTCCCAAAACATCCTACGTGGTTTCGGCCCGCCGAAGCTATTTACAGTTTTTGTTCTCCGCGATAGGACTCCCGTTCTTACCAACCTTTAATGGATTTCAGGCCAAAATCAAACACCGGATTGATGATCGCAATGAAATTTATTTTGTGGGGTTGGGGGCCATCGATCAATTTCAATTGAACACATCCCTCAACCTCAGTTACGATCCGGCATTGAACCCCAAAGTAGATACGGAACTTGTTGATCAACAACGATATATATTGGGTTATTTGCCTGTGACGACCCAATGGAATTATACCAATGGTTTGGTTTACAAACATTTCGCAAAATCGGGTGTGATGACTTTTGTGCTGAGTCGGAATATGCTCAACAATGTTCAATACAAGCATCTCAATAACAACGAGGACAGCCTTCGACTCCAGGATTACGAGTCCCAAGAAAGCGACAATCGTTTTCGCTTTGAGCATCAGTTACGCAGCCGTTCGGGGCTCAAGGTATCCTACGGCCTCAGCCTGGAGCGTTCTCGTTATGCCGTCCGTAACGAGTCCAAGGAATTGGTGGCCGATAGTGCATCCGGGGCCGGGGCTGTGCAATTGGTGAGTCGCCGCTTTGAGTCGGAATTGCGATTTAACCGCATGGGTCTTTTTGGGCAGGTTTCCAAATCGTATTTTGGGAGTCTCTTGGTTACCAGTGCTGGGTTGCGCCTGGATGCCTGCGATTGGGCGCCCTCCACTTCTCGCTTGTTCGAGCAGTTTTCGCCGAGGCTTTCGTTATCCTATAATTTTGCTCCCCGCTGGACCCTGAATGCCAACACCGGCATGTATTACCAACTGCCCGCTTATACCTTGTTGGGCTTCAAAGCATCCACCGACGGTGAATTCGTGAATCGTAACAACGGGCTTCGATTCATGGGCAGCGATCATTGGGTGGCGGGTTTGGAATATTTTGGGGGCAAGACCTTTCGGGCGACCCTGGAGTCCTTTTACAAAGGCTATTCCAACGTGCCCGTTTTGCAAGATCGGGGGATTAGTTTGGCCAATTTGGGGGCCGATTTTGGGATTATCGGAAACGAGCCCGCTCGTTCTGAAGGTTCAGGTAAGACCTATGGCTTGGAACTGTTGTTGCAACAAAAACTTAACAAGGGTTTTTACGGTATTATGGCCTTGACCTGGGTCCGTTCGCTCTTTGAAAATCGGATTAGCAACGGCTTGCCCTCAGCCCCCACGCCCTCGGCCTGGGATAATCGCTGGTTGTTAACCCTGACAGGTGGCAAGATTTTTGCCAAAAACTGGGAGATTGGGATGAGGTACCGCTACGTGGGAGGCACTCCGTTCACGCCTTTTGATTCGAGTTCCCTGCGCAAAGTCATTTGGGATCAGTTGGGTCGACCTTTCTTGGATTATAACCGCCTCAATGCCAACCGGAGCGGTGCGACCATGCAATTGGACATTCGGGTGGATCGCAAATGGGAATTCAAGGGCTGGGCCCTGAATCTCTACCTGGATATTCAAAACGCGTTGAATCAACAAACCCAAGGCCCAGCCTTCCTGGTAGCAGATCGGGATCGGGTGACAGGGGCCTTGGTGAGCGATCCCTCGGATCCCAGTCGTTACCGCGCTTCCAATATTCCCAATACAGCCGGTCAATTGCTGCCAACGGTGGGGGTCATTGTTGACTTTTAGGGGGGCGGTTCCAAGGCGAAAATCCTTGGGCCTCCTGAAGGGTTTCCTCCCAATTCCCTCGAAAGGTCAGGGCTCGATCGTCGATATAAATCTCGGCCATGGGTTTGCCAAAACCCCAGATACGATCGTAAGGTATCTTGTGTTCTTCCAGCCAAGTTTTCATAGCTAGTTCCTGATCTTTGAATTGTTCCTTGTGGTATAGTTTGTTACTGCGGGTCGAGTAGATGTAGATTTTCCATCCTTGGGCTTTCATGGCCTCCAGGGCTTCTCGGCTACCTGGTACCGGGGGGTCGTAGATACGGCCATCTTGCCAGCCTTGGCTGTAGCCGTGGAGTACGCCGTCAAAATCAATTGCAACTGTCATGGGTTCGGTTTTTGGCGATGGTTTAGGCCCAAAAATAGGGATTTTGGAGGGGTCTCGTCGGTATCTTTGAAACATGAGCGAGCGCGTACCCCATGGCAGTTCTCATCCGCATCACCACGAATCGGTTTTGCACCGAACCGATAACGGAATGCCAACCTCCCTGTCCAAGTACATGGGTGAATTGGTCTACGGGGGTATCGACGGTTCGGTAACCACCTTCGCCGTGGTATCGGCCGCAGCGGGGGCCGGTTTGTCGACGGCCGTTATTTTGATCCTGGGTTTGGCCAATTTGGTTGCGGATGGTTTTGCCATGAGCGTGGGTGCCTATCTCAGCAAAAAAACCGAAAGGGATCATTACCGCAAACAACGAGCGATTGAGGCCTGGGAGGTCGATCACCTTCCCGAAAAAGAAAGAGAGGAAATCCGCGAAATATACCAGGCCAAAGGCTTTGAAGGGGAACTGCTTGAACAAGTGGTGAATACCATCACCGCGGACAAGGAGCGCTGGATCGAAGTCATGATGAAGGAGGAATTGGAAATGATGGAAGACACCAGATCCCCCCTGGCCTGTGGTGCAGCGACCTTTGCTTCGTTTTTGATGGTCGGAACCATTCCCTTGTTGACGTTTGTGACCCATGCTTTATGGAACCCTTCCGAACTCCATCAACCAGCTAACTTGTCCTTGTTTTGGGTGGCCTCGGCTTTGACTTCTGCAGGATTTCTAGGGATTGGTTGGCTCAAGAGCCGGGTTACCGCCCTGACCCCCTGGCGCAGCATGAGCGAAACCTTGATCCTTGGCTCTTTGGCTTCGGCCCTTTCCTTTGCGGCTGGTTTTGTCCTCGAAAAATGGCTGGGCACCTGAACCCTCTAAATCCCGTGTTATGATACCCGTTTTTTTGTCTACCAAGGCCAACCCCTCTACCGCATCGGCCTTGGTTTTTGAGAACGTGAAGACTTTGCGTTCAACAGCATCGACCGCATGGCTATCGGTTCTCGAGCATGTGGCGTATCCTGAAGGGGAATGGGTGCAGGTGGTTTTGGCGCCTGCGGCCGTATGGGTTTATGTATTGAAGGAGCAGAAGGCCTCTTATGGGATGGATGCCCTGCATCGCCGCGATGAAGCCCTGCGAATGGCGGGATACCGGTTGGAGCGTTTGTGTCGGAGTCACAAAATCAAAACCCTAAAAACCAGCACAGAAGTCGGTGTGGATGCACATCTGGCCTTGATTGAAGGTTTGTGTTTGGCTTCGTATCGCTTTGATCGTTACCGCAAAAAGCCCAAGGAAGGTTGGCCGGCGCCTTTGCGCATTCATGCCGAAAATCTGCCTCAAAATCGTCTTCAAGAGCTTATCGAGGTTTCCAAGGCTGTTTTCACGGCCAGGGATTGGGTGAATGAACCTCAGTCTGCGTTGGGTGCGATCGAATTGGCCCAAGCTTTTAAAAAATCCGGTCGTCAATACGGGTTCAAGGTGACGGTTTGGAACGAAGCGAGAATCCGCAAGGAGGGCATGGGGGGGCTTTTGGCCGTCAACCAGGGTTCGGTGCGACCGCCGACCTTCACGGTGATGGAATACAAACATCAAAATGCCCCGGTCGGTTCCCCGGTCGTTTTGGTTGGCAAAGGAGTGGTTTACGATACCGGCGGCCTCAGCCTCAAACCGACCCCTGGAAGCATGGATACCATGAAATGTGATATGGCCGGGGCGGCAGCTGTTGGAGCGGTCATGCAGGCGGTGGCTGCGAACCAATTGCCCTTGCATGTCGTAGCCTTGGTTCCGGCCACGGACAATCGCCCTGGTGGCGATGCGTATGCCCCGGGCGATGTCATTCGGATATCGGACGGAACCACGGTGGAAGTTTTGAACACGGATGCGGAGGGGCGGCTAATTCTGGCGGATGCCTTGCATTATGCCAAACGATTCAAGCCTTCGTTGGTGTTGGATTTGGCTACGCTGACGGGTTCCGCTGTCATGGCCTTGGGTAGTCAGGGCACCCCCTGCATGGGGACGGCCGATTCGGGGTTGATTTCGACCTTGTTGGAGGCCGGCATGGCCACGTACGAGCGCCTTGTGCCTTTGCCGTTGTGGGACGAATACGGGGATATGATTCGGACTCCGGTCGCTGACCTTAAGAATATCGGGGGCCGGGAAGCCGGGGCCATCACCGCAGCCAAGTTTTTGGAGCATTTTACCGATTACCCTTGGGTGCATTTGGATATTGCCGGTCCGGCCTTTTTGGATAAAGAGAGCGGTTACCGGGGCAAGCATGCGACCGGCCACGGTGTTCGCCTTTTGTATGCATTTTTGCGTGGTCGTTCCGCCGCCTCTCAGGCCCCTGCCAAGGGGCGTTCCACGACTCGCAGGTCGGTCAAACCCAAATCCTTATGAACCTACCGGTATTGGCATTTAGCAGTGGAGACTTGAACGGGGTGGGTTTGCCCTTGCTGCTCAAGCTATTTTCGGACCCCCGCATGCTGAACCGGTGCACCCCTGTTTTGTATGCATCGGGTCGGGTGGTCGGTTTTTACCGCAAAGAATTGGGTTTGCAGGACTGGAATTACCAGACCGTTGCGGATGCATCCCAGGCCCAGCCTCGCAAATTCAACCTGGTGGTTTGTTGGCAGGACGAATTGAACCTGCGCCCAGGCGAATCCGATCCGACTTTGGCCCGATATGCCGAAATTTCCCTTCGACGTGCAACCGAAGAATGCCTCCAAGGCAAAGCTGCAGGTTTGGTGACCTTGCCTATCGACAAAAACCTGATGCAGTCCGAGACCTTTCGTTATGCTGGTCACACCGAATTCCTGGAGGCTGCGGTCCGGGAGGGCCTTCCGAACGCGGCCAAGGCCCGTTCCTTGATGTGGATGGTGGCGGATCACCTGCGCGTTGCGACCCTCACCGGGCATGTCCCCTTGCAGGAAGTCCCTGCCCGAATTCAGGCGGATGCCCTGCGTGCCAAAATCAACGATATGCTGGCTTCTCTAAAGCTGGATTTTGGAATTTCAAAACCCCGAATCGCTGTTCTTGGGCTCAACCCCCATGCCGGGGATGGGGGCTTGCTGGGTAGGGAAGAGGCCGATATCTTGATGCCAACCCTGCGTCAGATGCGGGATGAAGGCCTGTTGGTTTTTGGTCCATACGGGGCGGATGGGTTTTGGGGAACGGGCTCCTACAGCCGTTTTGACGCCGTTCTGGGTATGTACCACGATCAAGTCTTGATTCCCTTCAAAACCTTGGCCTTTGAGCAAGGGGTGAATTTTACCGGAGGCCTTCCCATCGTGCGTTGCTCCCCGGATCATGGTCCTGCCTTTGATAAAGCAGCCCTGCGCAAGGCCGATTCCTCCTCCCTCTTGCACGCTATATACGCCACCGTTGATCGAATCCGGACCCGATTGGACCAAGAGGATTTGGAGAAAAACGCCCTCAAAAGGGGTCCCAAACCCAAAGAGCTCGAGCAATCGGAGGAAAACTAGGGCAAAATCCCTTCGTTTTTTCGTATTTTTGCGGCCCAACCATGAAAACCGCTCAATCCTTGTCCGTCTTTGATATTGCGCTGACTTCCCTGCCCAACGGGGAGCATCGCTTCCAGTATCACCTGGATGGGGATTTTTTTGAGCTTTTTGAGTCTTCGTTGATCAAAAATGCCGAAATCAAAGTGGATTGCACCTTGGTTCGGCAGGGGAATCGCATCGATTGCCGAGTCGTGTCCAACGGGGCAATGGACCTGCCATGCGATCGCTGCCTGGAGTCTTTGGCATGGCCTGTTGATGACACCTCTGTTATGGTGGTTCAGTTGACCGAGAGCCCCGCTGAATCCACCGATGAAATTCTTTACCTGCCGCTCGGTGAAACCCGCCTCAATTTGGCGCATTACTTTTACGAAAACATTCACTTGCATCTTCCTCTGAGGGCTGTTTGTGGTGAATCCGGTCTTCCTTGCAAAGCCCCCGACGGTTTTGAGGCCCTGGTCAACCAAACAGCCTCCGCAACCAATACCGGCACGGATCAAACCGATCCACGCTGGGAACAACTCAAACAAATCAATTTTTCTTAAGCCATGCCAAATCCAAAACACCGCCATTCCAGAAGCCGTCGTGACAAGCGCCGTGCCAACGACCATGCTGCCGTCGCCACTTTGGCTACCTGTCCCACGACCGGTCAGCCCCATTTGTTCCACCGTGCGCATTGGTTCGAAGGGAAGATGTATTACAAAGGCAAAGTCGTTATTGATACACAGGCCTAACCCGAACCGGTAGGCATGGCCCCCCATACCACGCTTGGGCCTCGAGCGGCCATTACAGGCGTCCACGCCTGGGTTCCGCCTCATGTGGTGACCAATCAGGATTTGACGCGGTACATTGATACCACGGACGAGTGGATTTATACCCGTTCCGGAATTCGGGAGCGTCGCTGGCTTAACGACGACACCCTGGCTACGTCCGACATGGCGGTGGAGGCCGTACGCGGTCTTTTAATCAAAAAGAACCTGCAGCCTACCGATATTGATTTGTTGATCTGTTGCACGGCAACGCCCGATATGTTGTTTCCGGCGACGGCCAACATTATTACGGACAAAGTTGGAGCAGTGAATGCCGTCGGGTATGATTTATCCGCTGCCTGTTCAGGTTTTCTCTACGGTTTGAGCACCGCAACGGCCTTTATTGAATCCGGTCGTTTTCGGCGGATTGTGGTGGTGGGAGCCGACAAAATGACCTCCATCCTCAACCTGGAGGACCGGGCAACCGCCTTCTTGTTTGGGGACGGGGCTGGCGCGGTTTTGGTGGAACCCAACACCGAAGGTCTGGGCGTCATGGACTTTTTGCTCAAAAGCGATGGTTCGGGCCGCAATTACCTCTATCAGAAAGGGGGAGGTTCCTTGAATCCGGCTTCGCATCGCAGCGTTGATGCCCGAGAACATTATGTACATCAGGAAGGCAAGACCGTTTTTAAGTTCGCCGTTACCGGTATGGCCGATGTGGCTGCCGAAATTATGGAAAGGAACGGGCTCACCGCTGAAGATATTGCTTGGCTGGTGCCGCACCAGGCCAACAAGCGAATTATCGACGCGACCCGGGATCGCGCAGGCCTACCGGAATCCAAAGTGATGGTCAATATCGATCGTTACGGTAACACCACGAACGCCACCATACCCCTTTGTTTATGGGAATGGGAAAAGCAACTTCATCCCGGTGACAATCTCATCCTAGCGGCCTTTGGCGGCGGCTTCACCTGGGGCTCGATTTGGCTCAAATGGGCCTATGAAACAACCAATTAACTCCCCCGTCTCGTTTTAAACAGATCTTTTTTATGGCATCCACCTCCGAATTCCGCAACGGCCTTTGTCTCAAGTTCAACAACGATATCTACCAGGTCGTTGAATTCCTTCATGTCAAGCCCGGCAAAGGAGCGGCCTTTGTGCGCTCCAAGCTCAAAAGTTTGACCAACGGACGGGTTCTCGAAAATACCTTCCCGGCTGGTGCCAAAATCGACCCGGTACGGGTAGAAACCAGGGAATACCAGTTTCTCTACAAAGACGATATGGGTTACCATTTTATGGACGCCGAGTCTTTTGAACAGAATTCTTTGGAAGAGTTCAAAATCAATGCCCCACAGTTTTTGAAAGAAGGAGCCGTTTGCCTTGTTTTGGTCAATACCGAAGACGAGTCGATCCTCACCTGCGAATTGCCCCATCATGTTGAAGGAACCGTAACCTACACCGAACCGGGTCTGCGTGGGGATACGGCGTCGGGCACTGCGCTCAAAGCTGCTGTTATTGACGAAGGCCCCACCGTGCAGGTTCCTCTCTTTGTGAATCAGGGCGATAAAATCAAAATCGATACCCGGACCGGCGATTATGTAGAGCGCGTCAAGTAGTTTAGCCCAAACCCGTGTTGTTTCATTATTAAAAGCTAACCCAATGGAAATCAAAGAAATTCAGGAATTGATTCGTTTCGTTGCCAAATCCGGGGTTTCCGAAGTGGAAATCGATAAGGAAGGTTTCAAAATTCACATCAAAACGGGTGCCCAGGCGCAGGCCGCCATGGTCATGGCCCCTCCCATGGTCCAGCCCCAGGTTCTTGCGACTCCGGTTGTTGTCGATGCGGCCCCTACCGCCTCGGCCCCTACGGCCGCTCCCGTTGCCCCTGCCGGTACCCCGGTGAAGGCTCCGATGGTTGGAACCTTTTACCGTTCAGCTGGCCCGGACAAAGAGCCCTTTGTCAAGGTGGGAGACCGGGTCCAAAAGGGCCAAACGATCTGCATCATTGAAGCGATGAAGTTGTTTAACGAGATTGAAGCGGAAATAAGTGGCACCGTCGTCGATATCCTGATCGAAAACGCCAAGCCGGTTGAATTTGATCAGCCCTTGTTTGTGGTGGCCGAGGATTAATCCTAGGCCCTGATAGGCAACCTTAACCAAATTAGACCCCTTGTTCAAGAAAATCCTGATCGCCAATCGTGGCGAAATAGCCCTGCGAATTATTCGCACCTGCAAAGAAATGGGCATCAAAACCGTGGCTGTTTATTCGACAGCGGATCGCGAAAGCTTGCATGTTCGTTTTGCGGACGAAGCGGTTTGCATTGGCCCACCTCGTTCCTCGGATTCCTATCTTAACATTCCTCAAATTCTGGCGGCTGCCGAAATCACCAACGCGGATGCCATCCATCCAGGTTACGGCTTTTTGTCCGAGAATGCCAAATTTGCCGAGGTTTGTCGGGACTATAACATCAAATTTATCGGCCCCACCCCCGAATCGATTCGGGCCATGGGTGACAAAATCACCGCCAAGGAGACCATGAAAAAAGCCGGGGTCCCTACGGTGCCTGGGTCGGATGGTCTCTTGGGCTCTGAGAGCGAAGCTCTTAGCCTGGCGACCGAAATTGGTTATCCGGTTATCGTCAAAGCGACCGCAGGCGGAGGCGGGCGGGGAATGCGTGTTATCTGGAAAGCAGAAGAGCTGTTACCCGCCATGGAGTCGGCTCGAATGGAGGCTGCGGCCGCCTTTGGGAACGATGGTTTGTACATGGAAAAGTACATTGAAGAACCCCGCCATATCGAAATTCAAGTGGTCGGCGATCAATTTGGAAAGGCCTGCCATCTAAGCGAACGGGATTGTTCTATTCAGCGCCGGCATCAGAAATTGATCGAGGAGTCGCCCTCTCCGTTTATGACCGATGAACTGCGTGAACGCATGGGAGAAGCCGCGATCCGTGGTGCCCTAGCGGTGAATTACGAAGGCGCCGGTACCATCGAATTTTTGGTGGACAAGTACCGAAACTTTTATTTCATGGAGATGAACACCCGTATTCAGGTCGAACATCCCGTCACAGAGGAAGTTATTGACTACGATTTGATCAAAGAACAAATCAAAGTTGCGGCCGGTATACCGATTTCAGGAAAAAACTACATCCCCAACATGCACGCGATCGAGTGTCGTATCAATGCAGAGGATCCATACAATGATTTTCGTCCATCACCGGGTCGGATTACAACGCTGCATGTTCCTGGTGGTCACGGCGTTCGGGTGGATACCCACATTTATTCGGGATATGTTATACCGCCCCATTACGATTCCATGATTGCCAAGCTCATCACCGTGGCCCAAACCCGTGAAGAAGCCATTGCGACCATGGAGCGGGCTCTTTCGGAGTTTGTGGTTGAAGGCATCAAAACCACCATTCCCTTTCATCTCCAAATGCTCAAAGATCCCAATTTCATTGCGGGTCAATTCAATACCCAGTACCTCAATACATGGAAAATGCAATAGATACCGGGGCTCCGGTCCAGGTTTTTGCCGAGTCAACTCCCAACCCGTCGGTTATCAAATTGATCACCAACCGGTCCCTGTTGCCCGGTCATTTGTTGGAGGTCAATCGAAACCAAGTTAGTTCGCTGAGCCCTTTGGCTACAGGCCTATTGGAATTTCCCTATTTGTCCTCGGTGATGATTTCCAATCATTTTGTTTCCTTGACCCGGGGAACCGATGAGGATTGGTCCGAATTGATTCCAGTTTTCAGGGATTTTATGATGCACTATCTCAATGCCGGTCTGCCTATTGTCGACCAGACGAATTGGATGCAGGAATCGCATCGTTACACCCTCGATGCAGCTTTTGTGGCATCCGTCGACACGTCGTTGGGGAGCGTCGAAGGGGTTCCTACCTACGGAATCTTGGAGGCCAAAATCGATGAAATTTTGCGTGATTATATTCAGCCTGCGGTGGAGCAGGACGGTGGAGCTATACAGTTGAAGTCGTTTGACCCTGTCACCGGACAGGTTCGTGTGGTATTGCGTGGAGCATGCAACGGGTGCCCCTCGTCTTCCTTGACGCTCAAGGCAGGGATTGAGAACCTTCTGAAGCGCATGGTTCCGGAGGTTCGAGAAGTCGTGGCCGATTAAACCATGGCGTTTCGGTTACCCCTCGCTTTTTACCAAAGCCTGCAAGACCGTTGGGGTCCGGATGATTTCGAACAAAACGCATCTTTCCAACACCCTTTGGTATGGCAGAAGGAGTGGGAAGGCTCCCATCCTTCTTCAGCCCTAGTTCCTTGCTTTAGCCATTCCAGCATAGCCCCCTATCGATCGGGGACCTCTGAATTCAAGATTCCGCATGATTTGGAACCACCCAGACCCGGTGGATGGGCCGTGGGTTCCTGGATTTCCCTTCAAGGGAACCATCCTTCGGGATGGAATCAGTCCTTGTTGGAGGCGGTGACCTCCGGGGTGGATGCTGTTGGTTTGAGGGGGCCTTGCCCAAGCTATTCCGATTTTTTGGCTGCTTCTTCGGGGATCGAATGGAATTATTTACGATTGGACTTTCGGGACTGGGATTACGAAGAGGCTTTGAGCTTGTTAAAACAATGGGCGACTGATCACCAAAGGCCCACGGATGCTTGGCATGTTCAGGGGGGGCTGTGGGGAAGTGCTTCGTTGTTACAGGCCCACAGCGAAGAAGATTTCCGGTCTTGCATCCGACAATCGATGGAAACCGCCCTTCGCCTGCAGGCCGACTGGCCGTTGGCGAGCCCCGTGTTGTTGCGTGCTACAGACTTGGAGGGTCAAGGGTTGGAATCAACGACGGTTTTGGCACTGATGCTTGCCTTGGCTGCTGAGTGGCTGGAGGAGGCTCGTCAGACCCCCACCGGATTGCAAATGACGGTGGCCCTTGAATGGAATCCGGGTACCTTGTTTATGCAAGAGATCGCTTTGCAAAGTGTCGCCAAGAAAGCCCTCGCCGCCTTGTGCATGGATCGCACACCTTACCGTTGCTTGTCGGTTTATCGTAACAATGCCCCGCACCTTCCGAGGGCGAACGACGATTCAGATCGATTGCTTCAAATGACCACCACCACGCTCTCGGCGGTTCTTGGCGGAGCCGATACGGTTTTTTTGCCCGAATTGGTTGGGGAATTGCAGGGCGTTGGACCGGAAGACCTTCGTCGCTTGCCGCGCAATGTTCAATTGTTGTTACGCGATGAGGCATCCCTCGCTCAAGGGCTGCATTTGGCCGCAGGATCGGGGACCGTTCAGGACTTGGAGCGTGCCGCCTGGGCCGAAGTCCGAGCCGTTCTACACCTCATTGAGGCAAGCGGTGGCGTATGGCCCTGGTGGCAGGCCAGAAACTCGGGGGGGGGCGTTCTTAAGCCCGAAGTGTCACCAGATTTGGAAAAGCCATGGCGCCATGAACTATGGTCTGCGATGGACCTCCACTTGAATCAACCTCTGTCCGCCTTGCCAGCAGCTTGGGACGCCGGGGTTCCGCCTTTTTTGCGAGGGCCTTACGCCACCATGTACCTTCAAAGACCGTGGACCATTCGACAATACGCTGGTTTTAGTACGGCAACGGAGTCCAATGCCTTTTACAAGCGCAATTTGGCAGCCGGCCAAAAAGGTCTATCGGTCGCATTTGATTTACCCACCCATCGCGGTTACGATTCGGATCATCCCCGAGCCATGGCCGATGTAGGCAAGGCCGGAGTCGCCATTGACTCGGTGGAGGATATGAAGATCTTGTTCCGGGATTTGCCTTTGGACCAATTGTCGGTCAGCATGACCATGAACGGAGCAGTGGTCCCCATCTTGGCATTTTTTGTTGTTGCGGCCGAAGAAAGCGGGGTTCCATCCCATCAACTGAGCGGTACCATTCAGAACGATATCCTCAAAGAGTTTATGGTTCGCAACACCTACATCTACCCACCGGGTCCTTCCATGCAGATCATTGCCGAGATATTTGGCTATTGTTCCCGCGCTATGCCCCGCTTCAATTCCATTAGCATATCGGGTTACCACATGCACGAGGCCGGTGCACCGGCGGAATTGGAATTGGCCTATACCCTGGCGGATGGCATGGAATACCTCCGTGCTGGGATCCGTGCTGGCCTGCGTTTGGATGAATTTGGCCCACGTCTCTCGTTTTTTTGGGCCACCGGTATGGATTTGGTCACCGAAATGGCCAAACTCCGCGCAGGGCGCTTGTTGTGGTCCCGAATCACCAGAGCCATGGGGGCCGCATCCTCCAAGGCGATGGCGCTACGGACCCATTGCCAAACCTCGGGCTGGAGCCTCACCCAGCAAGACCCCTACAACAACATTGCCAGGACTTGCATGGAGGCCCTGGCCGCCCTCTTGGGCGGGACCCAGAGCCTGCATACCAACGCCTTGGACGAAGCCCTGGCCTTGCCAACCGATTATTCGGCCCGTATTGCCCGTAACACCCAATTGTATCTGCAACGCGATTGCGGTCTCTGTTCTTGGGTGGATCCTTTTGGGGGATCTCTTTTGTTGGAACAACGGACCCAAGCCTTGGTACGACAGGCCTTGGATCGAATCCAAGAAATTGAGGAGGCCGGAGGTATGACCAAAGCCCTCGAAAATTCGTTGCCCAAACGACGAATCGAGGAGGCGGCAGCCCGCAAGCAAGCGCGCATTGATTCCGGAATCGACCCGATCATTGGGGTCAATGCCTACAGGCCTTTGGTGGATTTGATCACCCCCGAAATTCCTTTGCTCAAAGTGGACCACGAGCAGGTGCTCAAGGCACAATTGGATTCCCTTCAAACCCTGCGAGCAGGCCGTGATGAAGTGGCCGTTCAAAATGCCCTGAGGGCCTTGCGAGAGGTGGCCCGCGTGATGGCTTCGGATAACCCAACCAAGGACCAGGAAACCAAGGACCAGGAAACCAACGCCGAAAAGACAGCCGGATTTGGATTGATGGAATGCGCCGTTGAGGCGGCCCGACACCGGGCGACCTTGGGGGAGATTTCAGGCGCTTTGGAAGATATTTTTGGCAGGTACACCGCCCAGCCCTTTAGCATCCAAGGGGTGTACGCCCAACAAATGGCCCAGGATATCCATTTTGAAAAAGCCCTTGCCGCCGTTCGCGCCTTTGCCGATGAGCACGGCCGCCGTCCACGCATCTTGGTGGCCAAATTGGGACAGGATGGCCATGACCGTGGTGCCAAAATTATTGCAACCGGTTTCGCAGACCTGGGTTTTGATGTGGATTTGGGTCCTCTGTTTCAAACCCCGGCTGAATGCGCCAAGCAGGCCATGGAGAACGATGTCCATTGGGTAGGCGTTTCATCGCTAGCCGCTGGTCATCGCAGCCTGATTCCTGAGCTCATTCGGGAACTAAAGGAGGCCGGAGTACCGGATGTCCGTGTGATTCTTGGCGGCGTGGTGCCGCCCCAGGACCATCCCGCGCTGTACGAGGCGGGGGTTCAGGCCATTTTTGGCCCGGGGACCCGATTGTCAGAAGCTGCTCTTCAGATTTTGGGCCAAGCGCCCGATGCACAGCCTTCCCATGGTTGATACGGTCGAAGTCCTTGGCTTGTTGGAGGAACTGAAGGAGGGCCGAACCCGGGCCTTGGCTCGTTCCATCACCTTGGTCGAAAGCCATCGAGCCTCGGATCGTGTCGCGGCTGACTTTCTGATGGACCATGTCAACCGTGCTTTGGTCCAAAACGATCATCCAACCCCTTTTGGGTGGTCCATGGCGGTAACGGGACCTCCGGGAGCCGGCAAAAGTACCTTGATTGACCTTTTGGGTTGCCAAGCCTTGGACCGAGGGCATCGTGTCGCTGTTCTGGCGGTGGATCCATCCTCAGCCAAAAGCGGGGGGAGCATCTTGGGTGACAAAACTCGTATGCAGCGCTTGGTCACCCGAGATCAGGCCTTTGTTCGGCCATCACCTGCCGGCACCATGCTTGGGGGAACGGCCCGTGCCACCCAAGAGGCCATGGACTTGTGCCGTTATGCAGGCTTTGATTGGGTTTTGGTGGAAACCGTTGGTGTGGGTCAAAACGAAATCGAGGTTTCGAACCTGGTTGATTGGACACTTCTGGTACTTTTGGGTCGATCCGGTGACGAATTGCAGGGGATTAAGAGGGGCATTGTCGAAGCCGCAGACACGGTCTTGATCAACAAAGCCGACGGAGATGGCTTGGAAGCCGCCCTCCAAACTTGTTCGTTTTATCGTTCAGCTTTGGCGCTGTTTCCACCCCATCCTTTGGATGGTTGGAAGGTTCCTTGCTTGACCATGAGTGCCCTCCAAGAAACAGGTTTGGAAGATTTTTGGGACACGCTCCACACCCTCCAAGCGCTGCCAGGTTACGAACCATGGTTACGCCATAAACGTTCCGAACAAAGGGTTCACCAATACCGGCGCAAACTCAACCAAGCGTTGTGGACGGCCATGGGGGAGGGACGGGGTTCGGAACTTGGGCCATCCATTGAGGACGGGGTGCGCAATGGAAAGGACAGTCCAGCCTCGGCTGTCGCCAAAACCTTGGAAGCCCTAGGACTATCAGGCCATCGCATGAACCAGGCCCTCCAATAGAGGTCGCCCGTCTTCCAGTCCCAGCAAGGATTGGACCGCCCGCTCTGGATGGGGCATAAGGCCCATCACCCGACCGTTGGGGCTGCAGATCCCGGCGATATCGGCCAGCGAACCGTTGGGGTTGGAGGTCTCATCCCGCTTGCCCGCTGCATTCACGTAGCGAAACATAACTTGGTCCCCATCTTCGAGAGCACGCAATCCGTTGGCGTCGATATAATAGCGCCCTTCACCGTGCGCAATGGGGATTTGGTAGGCTCTGTCGCCCTCCAGATTTTTGCTCATGGCTGCCAAGCGACTGACTGGCTGCAGGTAAACGTCTTTGGAGATAAAAAGCTGAGATGTGTTACGAAGTAAGGCGCCTGGGAGTAGGCCGGCTTCGGTCAAAACCTGAAACCCGTTGCAAATACCCAAGACGTATCCGCCTTGTTCGGCAAATTGCCGGACCGATTCCATGATGCCTGCAAACCGGGCAATGGCGCCCGAGCGTAAATAATCGCCGTAACTAAAACCGCCCGGCAAGACGACCAGGTCGCTGCCCTGCAAATCCGTATCCTTGTGCCATAGGAGTCGGGCATCGACCCCATTCAAGGCCCCAAAAGCCTCTAAGGTGTCGGCATCGCAATTAGAACCTGGGAAAACAACAATACCGACTTTCATAGGACAGGGGTGAGGGTAGGGGTTGAAGGTCCAAATTTAGGTCAGCAGACGATGAACCTGGGCCGTTTGGGGATTAATCTGCGCCGTTTAGGGATTAGAAGGAAGTTTTTTGGATCCATAGAACCAGCCAGACCAAAACCAAAAGATCGTTAATCCAAGGGGCCTCTCGAAATTGCAAATAGGCCCCTCCCCAAAGGGTCCACACCGGGGCGGATACCGCTAAAAGCACCCAAGGGTCCATGTTGATGAGCCAACCGAATAGGAACAAAACAACCAACAGAAACAATGCTTGGGAGAAAGATGTCCGCATGAAAGGATGAAATTCAGCGGGTTGAAGCCATCGTGAACATTGCCCTGCACCAGCCAAACCTATCAAAAACAACCAATCCCAGCCCAAGATTCCACCTTGGGTGGTCGGTAACAACCATGAAGGGTTCAACGCGGTCGAACCGGTGAGGGCAAGGTCTTCCCCGCTTAGGATGGCCTTGGCGTACGCAAAATACCAAGGCAAACCCATTCCCAACAGCAGAACAGTGCTCCTGCGCAGCGACTTTTGGTGCCAAACCCCCAGGGCGATCACCCCAAAAAACGGCAAGGCCAAGAGCGGTGCATAAAACAAACTACCGAAGCCGGCCGCTAGCCCTGCCCCGAAAAGGGAAAGCCCGTGTTCCTGGTTTTGAAAATGCAACCAGGCCAAGGTAAAGAGGGCCAAACTTAGCGTGGCCATGATCATGGCCCAAGGCCAGACTCCGGCGTTGGTCGAACAAATCACAAGGACCCAAACCAAAAAGCCCAACCCGCTTCCATCCCCGGCTTTGAGTCGATTTTGCAAAAAACGTTCGGTCACCACCACCACCGTGGCCACAAGAACCCATAACAACGCAATCATCCAACCAGAAACCGGGTTGGTGTCTCCCCAAGGAAACGCCCACATGGGTGGACCTTGCCATGCGCTCCACCAAAAAAGCAAAGCAGCGATGGGGGCGGCCAGTAAGTAATTCCAAGGGGCAAAGAGCCGGGAAAACCAGAGCGAAATCATGGAGTCGGTTGATGGAGGTAAAGCAATCCTTCGCGGCCTCCGCGCCTGCATGGAAAAAGGGAGGTATGGGGATCAGCGCTGAGCGGGCGGCTCCAGGTGACCAGCAAATCGTCCAGGCGACCTTCCAAATCTCCGTTAATGACAGCGCCGTCCCCTTGGATTTTGTAGGCAAAGGGTCGGGTTCGGTTGTTAAGAGTCTGGTAGCCGGTTAACCAAACCGAAGGTCCCAGGACCAGGCTTTCGCTTTCGAGCTGTTCACCGGGTTCCTGCATGACCAAATTCATGGGCAGGAGTTGTTTCCAACGAATTTCGCCCTTGGGATTGCTTTGAGTCAAGATCCATTCCTCCGCATGGTGTCGAACAATCTCCCGATAAATAGGCATCCCCTGGGTGTACTGTACCAAGGTCTCTGAACTCCGATACCTACGACGCCAGGCCAGGGTCACCGAGCGGTCGCGGTGGGTTTGCAAATGCATTTCCGGAAGGTGCCGAACATTGGACGCCCGGTTGACATTGGACAATCGTTCACTTTGACGAATAAAATCGGCCCCAAGGGACGTGACCTTCACATCCAGGGGATAGGGTTCTGTTCCAAAAAAACGAAAACCATAACACAGGATGGCGATGGGGGTTCGGCTCCCTTGGTTGGTAGCAAAACCATAGATCAGCACCGAGTCACTGCCCCCACCGTTGGCTATTTCCAAAATCTGAGTTGCAACCGTTGGGGCTTTGAGTTCAAAGGCATGGACTTTCTTTTGGGCCCAATCCAACAACACGACGCCTTGTTGCGGGGCCTTGCGGTCCCGGACTTGGTCTTTGAAATCAAACAACCATCCCACCCGGCGGGGACCCACCCTCCGAACATCGTAACATTCCTCAAAATAAAGATCGCGAAATGGGTTCTCCCCAAATCCCCTGACTTGATGATACAGGGTATCCACCACTTCCAGATTTCGATTGAGCACCGTGGCATGCAATTCGAGGACCTGGGAGCGCTGGGTATAATGCAAAATCAAGAGTTCCGAGGATAGGGGGTCGCTGACCACCTGGTACCTAGCTGGATCCCGACTGCCCAGGCCTTTGACCTCGGTCATCAAAACGGGTTGCCCCAGGGTATTGCTATCCGGATGCAGCGTCGCCCCAAAAAAACCATGCTCTCCGCCCTCCGCGTTAAAGAGATCAAAAAGCAGGGTTGTTTTGCCACCTGTCTCGATCACTTTGAGGAAGACATTGCTGACCATGTACGCCGGCAATTGAACGCGTTTACGGAATTGATTGCGCGGATCCCTCCATTCCAATTGAAACTGCCCCCGAGAGCGCAGATAAAACCAGAGCCCTCCCTGGGTTTGTCCTGCGATTTTCCAATCCTCGGCATTCCTAAATTCTTTGGGAAGGCCCTGCCAGCCCAAACGCAGCGATGGTGTGTCACCGGCCGATAAGGTCAACAAGGCCGTCCCCAAGATCAAGACCTGCCTTAACACAGCCTTCAAGGTTCCTAAAGGGGCTGTAGAAGGTATCTTTGGGTAATCCATGGCCTGCTCCAAAGTTAACCTAAGCCAGCGTAATTCCGGGGTTCCGGGTATATGGGTCTTGCTTGATCCGGATCGCTTCCGTCCTCAGGACTGGCAACCCCTTCTTCCCGATTTGGACCGGGGTCCAGTGCAGGGCTTTTTGGTGGGGGGGAGCCTTCAGACCACCACCGCCTACCAAGACACGTTGGATTGGTTGGCTGAATTTGTGAACCTGCCCGTGGTCCTTTTTCCTGGATCGATGCTGCAGGTTTCGCCCAAGGCCGATGCCCTCCTCTTGTTGTCCCTGATCTCTGGACGCAACCCTGAATACCTCATTGGTCAACATGTTCAGGCGGCTGTTTCGCTCCGCAACGCAGGCCTGACCCTATTGCCAACCGGTTACATGCTGGTCGATGGGGGAAAGGCAACCACCGCGCACTACATCACCCAGACCCAGCCCATCCCAGCAGACAAACCCGATATTGCAGCAGTCACTGCCTTGGCTGGAAGCCAGTTAGGGCTCAAAGTCCTCTATCTTGATTGCGGATCCGGTGCCTTGCATCCGGTTCCAACAGCCATGGTTGAGGCGGTTCGGCAGGTCGTC
Organism: Bacteroidota bacterium; assembly: GCA_027485465.1. GTDB lineage: Bacteria > Bacteroidota > Bacteroidia > UBA7662 > UBA7662 > SYHX01. The sequence goes on from JAIXRA010000149.1 coordinate 33,984, forward strand.
GATGGTCCCCTGGTGGTGGGGGGTGGGGTTCGGACCCCTCAGCAGGCCCTTGCCTTGCGTCAGGCCGGTGCCGATTGGGTGGTCATGGGGTCTGTTTTTGAAGAAAACCCGGTGAAGGCCTGGAAGGCCTTGGCTCAGGCCTTTGAATGGGCGGTGCCGGATTGATCCTCCCTTTTCCCATCCACAGGCCCCCATCCCTGAAAGTGCAAGGCCAACAGCAAAGCCATAAAGGCACTGATACCCGCTTGGGTGCTGAGGGTGCAATCCAAAAACATGCTTCCTGCAAAAATTAAATGCACGGCTTCGACCCAACTTCGATCCCGCAGGGGTCGATGCTTCCACAACAGCCACCAAGCCCATGCCAAAAGTCCCACCCCCGGTAGACCCAATTGGACTCCCAATTCCAACCATTGTTGGTGCGGCCGGTGGTAAGGGATTTCCAAGGGATGGTTTTCAAAGAGCTGGCGACCTATCGGAACCATATCCCCGGTACCAACTCCCCACCAAGGGTGTTGCATCCACAAATCCAGGTAGGTTTTCCAATAGGTAAAACGCATTCCCATGGATGAAAATTCCGGTTCACTGTGGGGGTAACCCTGTTGGCTTTCTTGGATTTCATGGATGGCTTCCAAGAACGGTTGTCGGACCGATTCCAAGGTATTCCAGGCCAAGAGGCTCAACAAGGCCAGGAGGCTTAATGCCCAAACCCGATGTTTAACAACGGTATAGGCTTTCCAAGCCATCCACGCTAAACCAACCAAAAGACCTACCTGGCCCACGCGCCCTTTGAGCAAGACGAGCCCCGCCAAGAGCAGGGTCCAAGCAAGACCTCGGATCCACCAACCCAAGGCCCCTCGTTCCCCGGCCCGAAAGCGATTCATGGAATCGTTGAGTAGGCCCAACAGGGCCAAGGCAATAAACAGGGAGGCCCGAGGGCGTTGCACCAAAGGGGAAGGAATTTCCGGGGTGCCCAACATCCACGGTTGTCCGGTCGCAACAATTTCTACAATCATCCCCGCTACCAAGAGATTGGCCACCCCAAATCCCAGCAAGGCCTGCCGCATGACCTTGGCGGAAGGGGTTCGCGTGCCCAGCATCAGAGGCAAGGTCAAAAAGTAATGTTTTTGATTGAGTTCCCAAAGCGTTTCCGCTCTATTCTCCGAATACAGCCCCCCGATCATGTACATCAAATAAAGGGCGGGGAATCCCCATAACACAGGATGCTTTTTCCAGGACTTCCAGAACTGGGCGGCTTGGCCAGATCTACCCAACGAAGCCAGCCAGCAACAAGCCATCAGGGCTTCGGCCAGGGAACCCAGGGCTTTGGACAAGGGGATGGAGGCCACAAAAAGGATCCAGGCCAGGTCAAAAAGGCGCCGCTCAGGCCAGTGAGCCCCGGAGGCCAAGGGGCTTGGAACGGCGTGGGTGGCGGCAGCAGTCTGGCTCAATGAAAAGGTTCTTTTGACGCTTCCAAATTAACGATGGTAGAGCCAGGGCCGTATTTTTGCGGAAACAAACCCTTTCCCTGACATGTTGAACACCATCGAAGAGGCTATAGAAGCGATTGCCCGCGGGGGCGTTATTGTGGTGGTGGACGATGAAGACCGGGAGAACGAGGGGGATTTTGTCGCCGCGGCATCGTTGGTGACCCCCGAGATGATCAACTTTATGGCCACCTACGGGAGGGGTTTGATTTGCACCCCATTGCCCGAAGAACGTTGTTTGGATTTGGATTTGACCCCCATGGTCACCCACAATACCACCTCCCACCAGACCCCCTTTACGGTATCGGTCGATTACCTGGGCGATGGTTGTTCTACTGGCATTTCGGCCCCGGACCGGGCTCGGACCATCCAGGCCCTAATGGACCCGACTTCGGTCCCGGAGGATTTTGGAAGACCTGGCCATATTTTTCCTCTCATGGCCCGCAAAGAAGGCGTTCTGCGTCGGGCGGGTCATACCGAGGCTTCCGTTGACTTTTCCAAATTGGCCGGTCTGCCCCCCGGAGGTGTGATCTGCGAGATCATGAACGAAGACGGGACCATGGCCCGGTTACCCGATTTGCGTCGCATCGCCGACCAGCACGGCCTGCCTTTGGTGAGCATACAGGATTTGATTGCCTATCGTTTGCGCACCGAGAACCTCGTGACCCGCCTTGTGGAGGTGGATTTGCCCACCGTTCACGGCGATTTTCGTTTGGTGGCTTTTGGCCAAGACGGCGTAGCCCAAGAACACCTGGCCTTGGTCAAAGGGGCATGGAATCCGGATGAAGCCATCGCGGTCAGGGTTCATTCATCCTGCATGACCGGGGATATTTTTGGTTCTTGTCGTTGTGATTGCGGACCCCAGCTGCACGAAGCCATGCGTATGATTCAGGAAAGAGGACGTGGCGTGATTTTGTACATGAACCAGGAAGGCCGCGGCATCGGTTTAATCAACAAACTCAAAGCCTATCGCCTTCAAGAAGAAGGCATGGATACCGTTGAGGCCAACCTGGCCTTGGGTTTTTCGATGGACGAACGAGACTACGGGATCGGCGCCCAAATTCTGCGACAGTTGGGGGTCCACCGCATGGAGTTAATGACCAACAACCCCACCAAACGCGCCGGCTTGATTGGTTATGGATTGGAAGTGGTTTCTTACATACCAATATTGACGACGCCCAATCCCCACAACCTTCGTTACCTCGAAGCCAAACGGGACAAAATGGGGCATAGCCTGGAACTCCCCACGAAGCCATGAAAACGGGCTTCACTAAAAAGATTCTGCCCAACGGCTTGACGGTCTTGGTGCACCCGGATCCGGACACCCGAATGGGCTCCTTGAATATAATGGTCAAGGTGGGTTCCAGGGACGAAGACCCGGAACATACTGGCTTTGCGCATCTCTTTGAGCATTTGATGTTTTCGGGTTCCCAACACATTCCATCCTACGATCAAGTCGCTCAATCCATGGGGGCCGAAAACAACGCATTTACGTCCAACGATCTGACGGATTACTACCTCACTTTTCCGGCCCATCAACTGGAGGTGGCGTTGTGGTTGGAAAGGGATCGCATGGGCCATCCGGTCATCGATCAAAACGCGTTGGACACCCAAAAAAGTGTGGTCATCGAAGAATTCAAACAGCGTTATCTCAACCAACCCTACGGGGATGCTTGGCTCGAATTGCGGAACCTGGCCTATACCGTTCATCCCTACCGCTGGGCGACCATTGGCAAGGAACTGGCTCATATCGAAAAAGCCACCTTGGAGGTGGTATTGGATTTCAAAAATCGCTTTTATGCCCCCGATCGGATGATTTTGGCCGTGAGCGGACCCTACGAATCAGAGCACGTTGTGGAAACCGTGCAACGCTGGTTTGGGGATTGGGCCCCATCGGGTTACCAGGCCGGACCTCGACCCCAGGAGCCGGTGCAGAACGGGATTCGTCGTTTGGACAAACATGGGTCCTTTCCGGCCCCTGCACTTTACATGGCCTTTCATATGCCCGGCAGGGGAGACGCGGCCTATCAAGCTTGTGATTTGATCACCGATGTGTTATCTCGGGGACAATCATCGCGGTTGTTCCGGGATTTGGTCATGGACCGTGGATTGTTTTCGGACTTGAATGCCTATGTGACGGGGGATATGGATCCAGGCTTGTTGGTCGTCAGCGGGCATTGCGCCCCGGGTGTCGAAGTGGACCGGGCCGAAAACGCCGTATGGGAATCCCTGGAAAGGCTGCGTCACGAAGAAATCACCGACTTCGAACGCGATAAAAGTCTGCACCAAATCGAATCCTCCTTGGTTTTTGCCCGCTTGCAGGGTCTCAATATGGCGATGAATCTATGTTATTTTGAGTACCTCAGCCGTGCCGAAGATTACGATCTCGAATTGGATCGTTACCGGGCCGTAACCCCGACCATGATCCGCGAGCAGGCCTTCACCATCCTTCAGCCCTCCAACGCCTCGGTCCTGAGGTATATTCCTTCTGATCATGAATCCTGACCTTCATCGCCGACCTTCGGTACCTGATCAGCCTGAACTGACTTGGTCTTGGCCTGTCACGGCGGGAAACGAACACGTCTCCGCCTCTGTTTTGAACCTGGGCCGGGAACCTTTGTTAAGAATTGAACTTCAATGGAAATCAGGGACCTGGGAAGAACCGGTTTTTTTATCCGGACGTTTGATGACCCGCCTATTGAGCGAGGGAACCACTCGTCATTCGGCTTCTGAATGGACCGGTGCCATGGATTTTTGGGGTGCCCAAGCGCATTTTTCGATCGAGCAAGAGCGTTGCACGGCAACCCTTTACGTTTTGGAGGCTTATGTTGATCATGCTTGGCCCTTGTTCCTGGAGGCTTTGATGGAACCGGCCTTTGATCCCGAAGCGTTGAATCGTGTGATCCAATCCAAAATTCAGCATTGGAACATTGAATCGCGAAAGGTCACAGTGGCCGCTTCCCGTCGCAGCCGTTCGTTGGTATACCCCTACGGGCATCCCGAGCAGCGGCTTTCTTTTCCAGCCGATTACGAAGCGGTCACGGTCGATGATCTACGGGTGGCCCATCGGTTATTGATCCGCCAAAAGGCTCCGGCCTTGGGTCTCTGCGGTCCCTCTGCGGATCGCTTCCTGCTGCGCATCTTGGCAGATGTGAAAGGCGCTTGGCCCCAAATAGACTTTGCTGCTTCTGAAGACACGTTAACATCAAAAGAGAATCTCTTGGAGCCCCTTTCCCTTGTGATTCCAGAGCCGACCCCTTCGCTGATGCACCTTCCCATGCCGGACGCGGTTCAGGTCGCCTTGCGTTCAACCTTGGTCTTCCCATCCAAAACCCATCTCGATTACCATGCCCTCAAAATCATGACCGTTTTGTTGGGAGGGTATTTTGGTTCAAGGCTGATGCAGAATCTGCGTGAGGACAAGGGGTTAACTTACGGAGTAGGTGCGGGCTTGCGTTCTTTTGGAGACCACGCGTTGATGACCATTCAATCCGAACTTCAGGCGGGGTCCGCTGAATTGGCTCTGGAGGAGGTTCGCTTTGAAATGCAAAGGCTGCGCGAGGAGGAAGTTGGCAAGGGTGAATTTGGCAGGGTCTTGTCGTATTTGCGGGGGCAGTGGATGGCCGGAATGGACGGTCCCCTGGCCATGATGGACCGTTATTGGGACCTATGGCACCACGGTCTTGGCGAGGACTTCCTTCGTCAATCGGTTCAAACCATGCGGGACTTGGAACCTGCGACCCTTCGCCGTTTGGCCCAGACCTACCTGGATCCCGACAAGGCGGTGGTTGTTTTAGCAGGCCCCGGCCTTTGATTTCCAAACTATCTTTCGTCCCATTCCATGAACGAGACTTATCAAATTCGTCTAAATCGCTTCGAGGGTCCCTTTGACCTCCTCTTGTTCTTTATCGAAAGGGATGAGTTGGACATTCAGGACATTCCTATCGGGCGGATTACCGCCGACTTTTTGGATTACATGCAGCAGATGGCGGAGCTCAATATCGAGCTCGCTTCCGAGTTCATTTTGGTTGCGGCGACGTTGATTCGCATCAAAGCCCGCATGCTGCTTCCTCGCCCAGAATTGGATGAACAAGGCGAAGAAATCGATCCCAGAGCAGACCTGGCAGCTCGATTGCTGGAATACAAACGCTACAAAGCCGTGACCGAGGAGTTGCAGGCCATGGAGGAGCATCGTCAATCCTTGATACCTCGCGGGAACAAGGAACAGGAATGGACTCGAGTGGAGGAAAGCCTGGGCATAGACCAAGACCTCCTGCATGTGGATCTCTATCAGTTACTCAAATATTTTCATCAGGCCGTGGCCAGGGGAAGCGAACGGGTGAAAGTGGTTCACAAGGTGACGCCGTACCCGTATTCCATCGCGGCGCAGCGTAATTACCTGGCCAATCGACTCAATACCCGGGAATTTCTCACCTTCGA